>DASQPR010000001.1:0-4407 GCA_035643815.1 Micromonosporaceae bacterium
AGCGTCCGGGTCTCCGGTGGCCGGGTCGCCGGTCCCCGGTGACGGTTGCCCCACGACAGCGAGTTGAGACGACGGTTTTGAAGCAGTGACCACACAGACGTCCACCTGGCACGGCGAACCACCGGTGCCGTCCACCCAACGCGCGACCCCGGGCACCATCGTCGGTGGCCGATATCAGTTGCGCGCGGCGATCGGTAACGGCGGCATGGGTACGGTCTGGCAAGCGGTCGACACCGTGCTGCGTCGCGACGTCGCGGTCAAGGAAGTGCTGTTGCCGCCGGGCATGCCGCCGGCCGAGCGCACCGCGATGTACGAGCGGACGTTTCGGGAGGGTCGGGCTGCCGCGGCCCTGTCGCATCCCTCGGTTGTCCAGGTCTATGACGTCGTGACCGAAAACGGCCGGCCGTGGATCGTCATGGAGTTGCTACAGGCTCGGAGCCTCTCCGAGATCATCATTTCGGACGGACCGCTGGCCGGACGGGCCGTGGCCAAGATCGGCATCGCGCTGCTCGGCGCGTTGGAGGTCGCGCACGCCGCCGGCGTCCTGCACCGGGACGTGAAGCCGGCGAACGTCCTGATCTGCGCTGACGGCCGATGCGTGCTGACCGACTTCGGCGTGGCCCGAATGCCGAGCGAGAGCAACCTGACCCAGCCGGGGATGGTGCTCGGATCGCCCCACTTCATCTCGCCCGAACGGGCGATCGGCGCCGCGTTCGGACCACCGTCCGACCTTTTCTCGCTGGGCGTCACGCTCTACACGGCGGCCGAGGGCCGACCGCCGTTCGACCGCGGCGATCCGTTCGAGACGATGCGGGCGATCGTCGAGGACCAACCCGCGCCGGCGTCCCGGGCCGGTGTGCTCACCCCAGTGCTGATGGGCCTGCTCGAGAAGGATCCGGAGAAGCGGTGGACTGTCACCGAGGCGCGTAAGGCACTGCGTGACCTGACGAACGGCGCACTGACCAACCGTGCGGCGACACAGCCGACCGATCCGCAGGCGATCATGCCGACATCAGGCCGGGCGCGCTCCGCGCTCCACGAGACCCCGGCAACGTACGCGTTGCCGGCCACGGCCGAGCAAACAGATCCGTCACGGCTCGGCGGTCGCGCGATGCTCGCCCCGGGCGAGACGGTCAACGACCGCGTTACGGTCGCCCCCGACACGGCCCCGCCCGTCCCAGCGACGCCTAAGGTCGATCCGGCAACGCTCGACCCGACCGCCGATGCCATGTCATACACGCCCGGCGCCGGCCGTTGGGTGGCTCGCGGATCGGCACGGCCGGAGGATCTGCCGCCGGCCGGCCCAACCCCCGGACGCGACGTCGTCGGCACCCTGGGGGGATTGGTTGCGCGGCCGTGGTCGGCCGTACGTGGCTGGCCCCGTGCCGCACGGTTCGGCGCTCTGGCCGCCGTGGTCGCGCTCGCCGTAGTGGTGGCCATCGTCTCCATGGGCGGCGGTGGCGGCAAACGGCCGTCGGCGTCCACCGGCCCGACGACCACCCCGACACACGGCCCGTCGTTCCCGGTCCAGTCGTTCGACAACGGTCGCGGCATCGTGGTCAATGTCCCGCAGAACTGGAAAGAGGCGAAGCCGAAGTCCGGGTCGTACGTCGACTTCCTGGACGGCAACACCACCCGCAAGATCCGGATCAACGTCGAAGCAGCGGGCAACGACCCCAAGCAATTCCTGGGCGTGGCCGAACACGGTCTCGAGCGCGGTTCGACGTGCAAGGACTACCAACGCCTCGCCCTGACCGACGCCACGCTCGACGGACACGCCGCCGCGCAACTCGAGTACACCTGCGGTAGCGGGGCGTCCGAACGGCACGGCATCTGGGCCGCGACGACGGTCGGCGGCAAGGCGTACGAGTTCTTCCTGACCGTACCGGACGCCGATTTCACGGCGAGCAAGCCGATCTACGACGAGATGGTGTCGTCGGTCAAGCTGACGCCGTCGAACTGAGCTGGCCTCGAACTGAGCTGGCCTCGGGCGGCCGTGTCCGGGTGATCCGGACGTCGGCCGGGCATGGGATGGCCCCGCGTGCTATCAAAGGTTGATTCAGCACGCGAGGAGTGGTGGCCAATGCCGGGGGATCAGACGCCGATCGACGATGTGCGCGCACGGGCGCTGGCCTGGGTCGCCGACGATCCCGATCCAACCACCCGGGACGAGCTGACCACCGTTATCGACGCTGCCGACCGGGACGACACCGACCTCCGCGACCGGTTTGCGGGCACGCTGCAGTTCGGCACCGCGGGCCTGCGCGGCCCAGTGCGCGCCGGCCCGAACGGGATGAACCGCGCCGTCGTGCGTGGTGCCGCCGCCGGGCTCTGCGCGTGGCTTGCGGGCCGCGATGACGGACCTTTGGTCATCGGGTACGACGCCCGAAACGGCTCGGCGGATTTCGTGGACGAGACGGCGCGGGTGGTCACCGGCGCCGGCCGGACGGCACTCGTCCTGCCCCGGCCGCTGCCGACGCCCGTGCTCGCGTACGCCGTGCGACACTTCGACACCGCGGCCGGAGTGATGGTCACGGCCAGCCACAATCCGCCGCAGGACAACGGGTACAAGGTCTATCTCGGGCCGGCGCTGGGCGGCGAGGCGGGCGGCGGAGCGCAAATCATCCCGCCGGTCGACGGGGAGATCGAATCGGCGATCCGTGCCGTCGGGCCGCTGGCCAACGTTCCGCTCGGGTCGCCAGGCGAGCGGGTCGGCGAAGAGGTCGTCGCGTCCTACGTTCGCGAGGCAGCCGCACTCGTCGACCCGGCCGCGTCGCGCGACCTCACGATCGCCTACACGCCGCTACATGGCGTCGGCGCCGAGGTCGCACTCGCCGCGTTTGCTGCCGCTGGCTTCCGGCCACCGGCCGTGGTCGCCGCCCAGTCCCGCCCGGACCCGGCATTTCCGACGGTTTCATTCCCGAATCCGGAGGAGCCCGGCGCCATCGACCTCGTCGTCGCACTCGCCCAGGAGACCGGCGCCGACATCGCTATCGCGAATGACCCCGACGCTGACAGATGTGCGGTGGCGGTGCCCGATGCTCGCGCGGACACCGGCTGGCGCATGCTTCGCGGCGACGACGTCGGCATCCTGTTGGCCGACCATTTGATGCGGCGCGGTCGGACCGGGCGGTATGCCACGTCGATCGTTTCGTCGTCGCTGCTCGGCGCCGTCTGCGCGAAGCGCGGGCATCCGTACGCCGAGACGCTCACCGGCTTCAAGTGGATCATGCGAGCCGGCGACGACGACACGCCGCTGGCGTACGGCTACGAGGAAGCGCTCGGCTACTGCGTCGCGCCCGGTCACGTACGGGACAAGGACGGCATCACGGCCGCGCTGCTGATCGCCGAACTGGCCGCCGAGTTGAAGGCCGAGTCACGCACCCTTACCGATCGGCTCGACGAAATCGCGGCGGAGTTCGGCGTCTACGCGACGGATCAGGCATCCGTACGGGTCGACGACCTCGCCGAGATCGACGAGTTGATGCGGCACATTCGCGCGAACCCGCCGAAGCAACTGCTCGACGAGGAGGTACGCGAAATCGACGATCTGCTGCCGGACAACGACGTGCTCACCCTCCGGACCGACGTGGCCCGCGTGGTCGTACGGCCCAGTGGCACGGAGCCGAAGCTCAAGGCGTACCTGCAGATTGTCGAACCAGTCTCGAACGGTGACGTGGCGACGGCGCGGGATCGGGCCGCGGCTGCCCTCTCCGTGCTCCGCACGGAGACCACCGCCGCTCTCGGCCGCTGACCCGCTATCGCTCCTCGAACCGATGTCTCTCCCCGGTGCTCGCCGGCGCGTTACGACCGATGTCGCCCGCAACGCCGAAGTCGTTGTTCGGTCGCCGCACGCTACGATGTCGGCCATGTCTTCGCCCGCCCCCGTCCGCGGTGCATCCCGCCTGCGCGCGCGTGTTCGCGCGCGCGTAGTTGCCGTGCTCCTCCGCGAAAGTCTCGACGGACAGGGCCTGCACGTGGATCCCGAGAATCCGGCCACGCCACCGCCGTCGACGACGGGCTGGTCGCCGACGCGCCGGCGCGCCGAGGAGTCGGTCAACATGACAGTGTTCGCCGACTCGCTACGCCCCCCGGTCGGGGGTTCGGTTCGGGACGGCGTCATCGGCGACCTCGCGGATTACTACCATCTCAGTCCGGAACAGGTGGTCCATCGTTGCCTGCACTGGGAGGACGAGAGCGTGCAGGAGTGGCGGGCATCCGCCGGCGACGCATCCAACGGCCTGGCGCACTTCTACGATTCGGTCCAGTCGTGGTCATTCGATCTTCTGTGGTACTCCTATCTGCAGACTGTCGGCTTCGCTTACCCAAAGCACGTTGTCGTCGCCGACGAGATCGCGCGACCGGAGGCACGCCGGGTGCTCGATTTCGGCTCCGGTGTGGGTGTGA
>DASQPR010000002.1:0-2122 GCA_035643815.1 Micromonosporaceae bacterium
TGTCCGCGATGAGGCCCCTGATTCCGCCACGCGGCGTATCCGGCCCACGCGGCCAGCGCGAGACCGACGACCGCGGTTGCGATGCGTAGAAACTCCGGCACGGCGACACCCTATGCCACCCTTCGCCGAGTCGAGCGTCGCGCCGGCCACCGTCGGTCGCGCCGGCGCCGCATCCTCGGGCTGGCGTCCCCCGGAACGTCGCGGGTCGCGTGTCGGACTGCCGGCATAGACTCGACAGCGCGATGCATGCGCTCTTTGACACCTCCCCAAACCCGCCGGATCAGGCTGATTCCGATCGGCCTGAGATCGTGCGGTCTGCGAACGGTCAGCCTCACGGCCGCGATGATGATCGACCTCCGCGCGACGACCGGCACGGCTGGGGCGGCCGGCGAGGCTCCGACCCGGAGATCCTGCTCCAAGGGCTCAATGATCCGCAGGCGGCAGCGGTGACCCACAGCGGCTCGCCGCTGCTCATCGTGGCCGGCGCCGGCTCGGGCAAGACGCGGGTGTTGACGCACCGCATCGCCTATCTCCTGGCCGCCCGCAATGTGCATCCAGGCGAGATCATCGCGATCACGTTCACGAACAAGGCCGCCGGCGAGATGAAGGACCGCGTCGCGGCGTTGGTCGGTCCGAAGGCGCGGTTGATGTGGGTGTCGACCTTCCACTCGGCCTGCGTGCGGATCCTGCGCGCCGAGCACGAGCACGCCGGTCTCAAATCGACGTTCTCGATCTACGACGCCGACGATTCGCGGCGACTGATGCAACTAGTGGCGCGCGAGCTCGACCTCGATCCGAAGCGATACAGCGCACGTTCTCTGGCCGCGGCCGTATCGAACCTCAAGAACGAGTTGGTCGATCCGGAGACCGCGGCGCAGAACGCGAAGGGGCCGATGGAGCGCACGGTCGCCGAGGCGTATGGGCTGTATCAGCGGCGGCTCCTCGAATCGCATGCGCTCGACTTCGACGACCTGATCATGACGACCGTCCACCTGCTCCAGTCGCACCCAGAGGTCGCGGAGAAATATCACCGGCGCTTCCGGCACGTGCTGGTCGATGAATATCAGGACACCAACCACGCGCAGTACGTGCTGGTGAACGAGTTGGTCGGTGGCGACGAACTCGTGCCCCCCGCCGAGCTGTGCGTGGTCGGTGATGCCGACCAATCCATCTACGCGTTCCGTGGTGCGACGATCCGCAACATCCTGGAGTTCGAGCGCGACTATCCGGATGCTCGCATCATCCTGCTGGAGCAGAATTACCGGTCGACGCAGACGATCCTGTCGGCCGCGAACGCGGTCATTGATCGCAACACCGAACGCAAGCCGAAGCGACTGTGGAGCGACCAGGGCGACGGCGAGCAGATCGTCGGATACGTTGCCGACACCGAGCACGCGGAGGCCGATTGGGTCGCGCGCGAGATCGATCGCCTCACCGACGCCGGTGAGATCCGGCCGGCCGATGTCGCGGTGTTCTACCGCACGAATGCACAATCCCGTGTGTTCGAAGAGGTGTTCATCCGCATCGGGCTGCCGTACAAGGTGGTCGGTGGCGTCCGGTTCTACGAGCGCAAGGAAGTGCGGGACGCGCTGGCATATCTGCGAGCGATCGCGAACGAGGACGACACGGTCAGCGTCCGCCGGATCCTGAACACTCCGCGCCGGGGGATCGGCGACCGGGCGGAGGCCTGTGTCGTCGCCCTATCCGGCCGCGACCGGATCTCGTTCGGTGCCGCGCTGCGTCGCGCGGCCGACGCGCCCGGCATCGCACCTCGGTCCGCCAACGCCATCGCCGAATGGGTCTCGATGATGGACGACCTTCGTACGTTGTCCGAGACGGCTCCGCCCGAGGACGTACTGGAGGCGGTGCTCGCGCGTTCCGGGCTGCTCGCCGAACTCGAGGAGAGCCTTGACCCGCAGGACGCCGGCCGGGCGGAGAACCTCCAGGAGCTGGTAAGCGTCGCCCGGGAGGACACAGAGCGGATCGACGCGACGCCGGCGGTCGACCCGGACAGCGGTGAGGTGACCGGCGATGGTCCGGCCGAGCGGCCGACACTGGCCGGCTTCCTGGAGCAGGTGTCGCTGGTCGCGGACGCGGATCAGATCCCCAGCGACGACCCGGA
>DASQPR010000003.1:0-3467 GCA_035643815.1 Micromonosporaceae bacterium
ACCAGCGACATCCCGATGCTGGCGCCATCCTCGATGGTGCTCACGACCGGCGCTCCGACGCCGAAGGTCGCCACGTTGATGACCGGCCGCGCACCCGCCTTCATCGAGTGCAGGATCAGCGCGATGACGGCGCCGCTGACCACGGCGAGCCACTGGTGGCCGTGGAAAAACGGGCCGGGGTTGCTGACCGTTACGGTCGACGACTGGGACGACGCGCCAAACGCGAGTCCGCCGGCGGTCGGACGGATGCCGGTCTGCACCACACGCCGTGTGCCGGTCGCCGTGTGCCGGTCGCCGTCGGCCGACCGGCGAGGCTACGAGCGCCACGGACTGAGGTCAGCGTTGTCGGCGAGGACCGGGTTGGTTGCCGCGACCAGTCCGGCGCCGCCGGCGTCGAGCGGCGGTTGGATGTCGCGCCGGGCGATGGCCACGTATCCGACGAGGACGGCGATGGTGGTGAGCGCGATAAGGGTAACCGTGCCGTCGCCATACCCGAGCCCACCGCCGATGTGGTGGGGCTTGCCGAACCAGTCGGCGAACGACGCACCGAGCGGCCGCGTCAACACGTACGCGACCCAGAAGGCGGCGACCCCATTGAGCCGGAAGCGCCACCAGGCCAGCGCCGGCACCACGATTGCGAACGCGAAGATGACGCCGGAGGTGAAGTAGCCGAGGTGCATGGAGGCCGCGGTGAGGTCGCCGGCCGCGGTGCCCAAAGCGAACGTAACGAACACCGTGATCCAGTAGTACGTCTCTCGGCGCCGGGTGTAGATGCTGTGTATGGACAGCGTGCCCTCGCTGCGACGCCATAGGTAGAACACCGCGGCCAGCAGGATGGCGTAGAAGACCGTCGATGCTACGTACGGCACACCGAGGGCAACGTGCAGTCCATCGGCCGCCATGGTTCCAAATACGGCAACCATCGCAACGGCCGACCAATACACGACGGCGACGTAACGTCGGGTCCGAAACTGTAGCCAGAGGGCGGCCGCGAAGCCGAGCGCACCGACCGCCCCGGCCAGGACAAGGCTGACCTCGCCCAGATAGTCCGATGCCGCCTCACCCATACCGGTGGTCAGGACCTTGACGACCCAGAACAGGACCGTGATCTCCGGAACTTTCGCTGCCAACGGTTCGCGCGACCGGGCCCGGTGGGCCGTTCGCTGGAGATGGGTAGTCCGATCGTCACGACCGGAGCGGATGGGTTGGCTATGCATAGGCGGCATTAAAGCCGATCTTCGTGACTAACCGCCGTAGCGCTCAGGTCACGCTCAGCCGTCTTGTGCACAGCGTGTAACAGTCAGATGAGCCTACGTACGATTTCGAGCAACTCTCCGGTCGCGTTCACGTCGGCGGCCAAAATGCACACGCCGGCGACCAGCGCAAGAAATGTGGTCGCGCGCAGCGCCGAGGTCGGCGGCCGGTGCAAGGCGGCGACGCGGTCGACGGTGCCGAGGTGGTTGAAGCCGAGTGCGACCTGACGACCCGCCGCGTTCGCTCGAGCGTCGGCCGCCTGGGCCAGGGCGGCCGTGGCGATGGCGTTGGCGACGAGCCGGCGACTGCCGACGTCGGCGACCGCACGTTCGTCGGCCCAGCGCTCGCACAAGAAACCCACGGAGTTCCGGGCCGGGATCAGCAGCGGGTTGGCCGCCGCCGCGAGGTCGGCCGCCGCTCGCAGGCGGTGGTGTTCGTCGCGCAGATGGGCGCGTTCGTGCGCGAGCAACGCCGTCTTCTGGCTGCTGTCGAGCGCAGCCAGCATGCCTTCGGTCAGCACGATCCGCGGTTGGTGGCGCCGCCTCGCCGGCCCGCCTCCCGGCACCGCGAACGCATCCGGCCGCGCATCGGCGAGGACGACGACATCGGCGTCGACGGGTTGCAGATCGGCGATCACATCATGGATGCGGCGATACAGCTTGCGGCGACGGCGAAGGACGGCAACCAGGCGCACCAACGCACCAACGAGGGCGGCCAGTGCGACCAGGGCAACACCGTCGGGGACCGGTATCGGGCCAACCGATCGGGCCAGGAACGGTACGTCGTCGATGAAGGTGGCTGCGAGCAGCGCCGTGGCCCATAGCGTCCCGACGGCGCCAATGGTGACGATGGCGGCGAGAGCCGTCGCGCCCACGGCTGGGCGGGCCCGCCGCGCGACGATCGGGCCGGCAAGGCCGATGAAGACAGTCGCCAGGAACGGCAGATAGACCGAGACGTTCATGATCGCCGATCACCGTCCAGGGCGGCGCGGAGCGCGTCCTCTTCGTCCGGGGAGAGCGTGGTGATGAAGCGCAGCAGGATCTCGTGGTGTTCGTTGCTGGATTGCAGCGCTTCGCGCATCCGTTCCGCCGCGACCTGCGCGGCGCTCTTCACCGGCGCGTAACCGATCCGGCCGCCGTACGGCACCCGAACCACGTCACCCTTCTGCTGAAGCCTGGTCAAGATCGTGTGCACAGTGTTGTACGCGAGGTCGCGACCGACGGCGGATTGGATCTCCGACGGTTTCATCGGATGATCGACGGAGCGAAGCACCGCGAGCACCCCCGATTCGAGGGCTCCGGCCGCACGCCGTTCGTGACGTGGTGCGTCCATAGCGTGAGCCTCCTTACCCGCAACCCTACTTACGGGTGCGGCGGTTTGCGTCCGGCTCGCGCGGCGCGGGCGATCGAGGCGAGCAGCAGCAGCAGAGCCGCCACCGGCAACAGCCACCAAGCCGTGGCGTGATGGTGAGCCAACAACGCCGTGAGCGCTAGTGCTATCACGACGCCGATCGCGATCGTGGCGTCGTCGCCGACGATGAAGTCGTACCAGAAAGCAAAGAACCCGCGAACCGCGCGCATTAGCTCACCTTCATCGCGGTGGGGGAGTCGGTCGACTCCGGGTGGGGCGCGCTCACGCGGAGCACCGCGACGGTGCCCAGCGACGCAACGAGTGTGGCGGCGATGAGGGCGAGGATAGCGGTGTCCGAGCCGGGCCAATGTGCGCCAGCGCCTTCGGCGCCCCAGAACATGCCGAAGCTGGTCAGCATGACGCCAACGGCGAATTTGAGCGTGTTTTCGGGCACTCGCGCGAGCGGCCCACGCACGGCGACGCCGGCGGCGACAACGACCACGATCGCGGCCACGGCTCCGGCCACGGCCCACCCGATGCCGTGTTGGTTGGCGCCGAACGTGATCACAATGAACACGACCTCGAGCCCTTCGAGGACAACGCCTTTGAAGGAGAGAGTGAAGGCGTACCAATCCGGGATGGCGTACCGCCCGCCGCTGGTGGCCTCGCGAGCCGCCGCCACCTGCCGTTCATAGATGGCTTCCTCGTCGTGCAGCGCCTTCAGACCGGACGCACGGAGAATCGCTTTGCGCAACCACTGCAGACCGAAGATCAACAGAAGTCCGCCGACGACCAATCGCAGTCCGCTGAGCGGAATCGCCGTGATCGCCGGGCCTAGAACCGCAACAACGACCGCCAGTACG
>DASQPR010000004.1:0-6183 GCA_035643815.1 Micromonosporaceae bacterium
CTAGGCCTAGGCCGATGCTGGCAGCGACGCCACTTACGGCATCGCTGATCCGCACACCACGACGCGGACGTCGCGCCTTAAGGCTTATGCGCCTCGAAGAGAAACCGCACGCTCGTAGCGACGAACGGGCCGTCCGCAACGATCTGCTTGTGCAGCTCACGAAGGCGGTCCCGGTATCGGTCCACCGTGAACCCGGGCACGATCCAGACCACCTTTCGCAGGAAGTGGACCACCGCGGCAATGTCGCGAAACTCCATGCGGCCACGGAATTCCCGCACACCGTCGACGACGAGCCCCGCCCGTTCGGCGGCGAGCACCGACCACTTCGGGTCCCGAGTGGGACGGTCGCTAACCGGCTGTACGCCCATCATGAACTCCGTTAATTCGGCAACCGAGCCATGGCCGACGTCCTGCGAGAGATACCGCCCACCGGGCTTCAGGACGCGCACAACCTCATCCCACCGAATGCCCACCGGATGCCGGCTGACGACGAGATCAAAGGTGTCGTCGTCGAACGGCAAGTCATCGCGCTCGTCGTCCATGGCGACGACGCGACCACCCAACTTCGCCAGATTTCGCCGCGCGACCTCGACGTTGGGCGGCCACGTTTCGGTCGCGACGAGAGTCGCTGGCGCCGCGGGGACGGTGGCCAACACCTCGCCGCCACCCGTCTGCAGATCCAGCGCCGCCGCATCAGGCACCCCGACGAGAGCGGACATCCGCTCGCCCAGCAGTCGCGCGTAGCCCCAGGGCGGCCGCTCCTCGGTGGCCCGGCCGTCGAACCAGGAAAAATCCCAGCCTTCAACGGGTACGGACGCGCCTTCCTCGATCAGGTCGTCGAAACTGCGCACTCGGCCGAGTCTGTGACCCGATGACCCGCGAGGCAACCAGTTTTCAGCGAAACCCAGCGCCGGCCCGTCAGCCTCGACGGCGCCGAGCGGTCGGGTCGGTGCGTCGGCGCGGAGATGCCGATCTTGGCACCGACGACACCGACCCCAAGGGCGTCGTACGCCGTACCGAGCCGTCTGGTGACGACGACCAGTGTGCGGGCCGCCGAAGCGTGTCGTCGATCCTCGTCGCAACGTCGCCGATCGCCGCGTCCAACTGCGACTGGATCAGGAAGATGCTGCCGGTCAGGTCGGCTCCCCGCAGATCCGCGCCGCGAAGGTCCGCCCCGATGAGGTCGGCCCGGGACAGGTCCGCTCCGCGAAGGTCGGCGCCGATCAGGAGAGCGCCGCGCAGCATCGCGCCGGACCAGTCGACGCCGCGACGGTTCCGACCGATGAGATCGGCGCCCCGATGATCGAGATCGGGATGGCGAGTGCCAGCACGGGCGAGCCGGCTCGCCTGGTCGAGCAACGCGTTGACGGCGCGGGCATGGTCGGTGGGGTCCAGACGTACGAGTTGATCGGCGGCCAGCCGACTAAGCCGCTCGGTTTCGTCGTACGCCATCGCGAGATCGCCGTGGAGGTCAGCCGAGGTCGGCAGCGCCATCGCATCGCTCAGATACCACAGCAGCTCATGAAGGCGTCGCATGACCGGAAAGGCTGCGAACATCTGCTCCGCGACGTCCCGGCCGTCCCGCCAGTCCGCGCCGCCGAAGGTCACCTGCGCGACCTTCTGGCCCGCTCCGAAGCAGTCATAGACCGTACAGCCAGAAAAGCCCTTGGGTCTCAATCGGTCGTGGATGCCGCAGCCGAAGTCACCGCGGAGGTGGCGGCACGGCGTACCCGGCGCCTTGCTGATCGCGAAGTCCGCCGAGGCCGAAAAGCCCGGCACGACGCAGCAGAGGCCGACGCATTGTGCGCAGTCGGCGCGCAATGCGGTGCGGTCCGGGTCCGGACTGGACAAGGAAGCGACCTCCCGTTAGCCGCACCAGCCTACGACCAGCACTAACCCCGACGAACATCCGACGGTACGGAGGGGATGAGCGCGCGGCTGTGGCCATCGGGTGAACACCGGACGGTCGCGGCGGCCGGGCGGCTAAGCTCGGTCCGTGCCCGGTGCGCTTCGAACGGTCAGCGTCGTGACCGCCGTGCACGCACCGAGCGTCGGCTACCTGCCGGCTGCCTACGAGTCGCTGGCCGATCAGGTCATGCCGGCCGGATGGGCCTGGGAGTGGCTCGTCCAGGAGGATGGCACGACTGGCAGCGCGCGTGCGGCGCTCCCGGAAGACGACCGCATCAGCTTTGGTACGGGTCGGCCACTAGGGCCCGGTGTCGCCCGGACGTACGCGCTCGGACGGGCAAACGGCGAGCTCGTCAAGGTGCTCGACGCCGACGATCTGCTGACGCCCGGCGCGCTCGCTCGGGAGATCGCCGTATTTGCGGCGCACAGCGACATCGGTTGGACGACGTGCCGGGCGCTCGATCTGTTACCCGACGGGACGACCGTCGAGCATCCGAATAACTTGTTCCGGCAACGGACCGAACGCGGTCGAACGTTCACACATTGGCTGCATCACGAGCACCGGCTCCCAGTGCATCCGGCCACGTTGTGCATCCGTCGGCCACTGTTGCTGAACCTCGGCGGCTGGATGGCGTTGCCGGCCGGCGAAGATACCGGGCTGCTGCTGGCCGCCGATGCCGTCGCACCCGGATACCACATCGACGAGCTAGGCCTTTACTACCGCAAATGGCCCGGTCAAGCCACCGCAACTGAGCAACACTGGAATACGGCGGAGAGGCAGCACCGCAACACCGTGATTGAGGCGCGGGCGCGCACGTTGGCTGCAACATTCGCGGGTGCGTAGTCACGGCGCGTCACCTTGGCCGTACGTACGACGAGCGAGACAAGCGTCACACCGCGGCCGGGTCAATCTGGGATCTCACCGTCGGTGGACCGGTCGAGGAGCCTGAACGACCGCCGGATCTGGATAGCGCCATCGCACGAGCGACAAGCCGGTATCAGCCGTACGGCTACACAATGCGAATTGATCTCATGACGGACAGTATTCGTCAAGCGCGGCCCGGTAATCTGGAACGGCTGCTGGTACGGGGCCGGCGCGTGAAGGAGCTCTGATATTGCGCCTGTGCCACTGCAACGAGTGATCGCCGACGTGAGGGACGCGGTACGCGACGAGAGCACAGTGGTGGCGGCAAGCAAGGCTTGTCTGGACGTTGTCGCGAGCCATTCGGACGCGATGTGTGCCGTCCTGCTACCCGTGCATGACCATCTCCGCTGCGTCGCGGCTACCGGCGCCTGGCACGTCTACTCCAGCGTCGCCCCGGGTCGGGGCGTCGCCGGACGGGTGTACGCGTCGGGCGAGACGACCGTCATCACCGACCCCGATCACGACGCTGACTACATCCCCCTGAGCCCCAACTCGGTCGTAGAGGTCTGCGTGCCGATCGTCGATGGCGACGGTCGAGTGATCGGTGCGTTCAATTCGGAATGGAAACACAAGATAGACATCGACGACGCCACGAAATCTCTCGAGGAGGTCGCGCGGCTGCTGGGCGATCGCATCGGCGAACTCGGCGGGCCGCCGCCGGAATCGCGTAGCGAACGCTTGCTGCGCTTCGCCTTGGGGTTTGCCAGTGCGAGCTCCGACGATGAGCTCCTCGCGCTCTCGCTGGACGCGGCTCGGCAGGTGTCCGGGCTCCCCACCCAGGTCATCGTGCTGGTCAACGGCGATGGCCTGGATGTGCACATCGACGACGCCAACCCGACGGCGCTCGGTGAGCGGATCGCCGCGCTCGAACCGCAGCAATTGCGTCGACTCATCACCCGAGCCGAACGGTTCGGCGCGTCTTACACATTCGGCGATCCGGACAAGCTCGACGCGTCCGGGTGGGAGGTGCTGACCGACCTCGGCGTACGTACGTTGATCTCGATCCCGGTCGGCGTCAAGCATGACCGCGATCGCATCGCCGGCGTGCTGCTCTCGGTCGACGAGGCCGTCGAGATTCCGGATGTCGAGATCGCTAACCTGCTGTCGTTGCTCGCGGCGCAGGCATGGGGCAGCCTCGAACGGCTCAGAACGCTGTCGAACCTGCGCGACCTCGCGACATCCGACCCGCTGACCGGGCTGCGACACCAGGGTCCGTTCGGCGAGCGCCTGGCCACTTCGCGCCCGGGTCACACGGCCATGCTGGCCATCGACATCGACGGCTTCAAGGCAATCAACGACACGTACGGCCATCAGGCCGGAGACGCCGCCCTCGTCGATCTCGCGCGGGCGTTGTCGGGCGCGCTGCGCACCGGTGACGAGCTGTTCCGGGTCGGCGGCGACGAGTTCGCTGTCGTGGTTGACGTCCAACGCCTTGAAGAGGCGATGGGCGTGGCCGAACGGCTCGTCGCGGCGGCCCGGCGGGTCGGTCAGTCAATCAGTGTCGGCGTCGCGTTGCAGGAAACGACGGAGACACCCGGCCAGACGTTCCGCCGGGCCGACACGGCGTTGTACGACGCGAAGCGCGGTGGCCGCGATGGCGTCCGGATGGCCGCGTAACCACTTTTCTGCCGTACCCGGGCAAGCTGCGGTCCACGGCCGAAACGCGACCGCGGACCGCACCATCGACGGGCTCAGGGCCCGATCAAACGACAACGGGCCGCCCGGGTTGTCCGGAGCGGCCCGTTGCGTGATCTGGCTAGCTGCGTTCGGTCCCGACCGGGCGGCCCGATGCCGGCGGGTCAACGCCGGGCAGGGTTGTACGGCCGCAGTCGTGGCAGTTTTGTCGGAGCGGGTCCATATGGTCGACGGATGACGAGCCAGGTTCTGCTGATGATTGACGCACAACGAAACATGCTCGAGCCGCCGACTCCGGTGCCCAACGCGCCGGCGGTCGGCGCCGCCATCGCCGGCGTCCTCGAATCGGCCCGGGACGCCGGAGTGACGGTGATCCACGTCCGCAACAACGGCGTCGTCGGCGATCCAGACGAGCCGGGCACCGACGGCTGGCAACTGGTCCATCCGGTCCGCGACGGCGAGGCCGTTGTGGATAAGACGACTTCGGACCCGTTCGCGAACACCGATCTCGCCGACCTCGTGCCCGACGGCGCGCGGATCGTCGTCGTCGGAATGCAAAGTGAGTATTGCGTACGGGCGACGTCACTCGCCGCGCTGGCGCGCCGCCATCCGGTGACCATGGTGACGGGCGCGCACGCGACATACGACGATGACAAGCCGGCCGCCGACATCTCGAAGGACGTCGAGGACCAATTGCGCGCGGCCGGCGCGACGATCGGCTCGATCGACGACAAGCTGTTCTGAGCCGCGATCGTTGACGATCAGGTCTGGACGCGCTGAAATCCTCAAGCGCTCAGCTCTTGACGAGTTCCATCGACAGCAACTCGGCGATCTGTGCGGTGTTCAGGGCCGCGCCCTTGCGGAGGTTGTCACCGGTGACGAAGAGATCAAGCGCGCGGGGGTCGTCGATCGATCGCCGGATCCGGCCGACCCAACTCGGATCGGTGCCGACCGCGTCGATCGGCATCGGGAACTCGCCGGCGGCCGGATCGTCGACCAGGATCACTCCGGGCGCGTGCCGCAGCGCCTCGCGAGCACCCTCCGCGTCAACCTCGGAGCCGAACACGGCGTGGATGGCGACCGAGTGACCGGTCACCACCGGCACACGGACGCACGTCGCGGACACCTTCAGGTCCGGCAGCCCGAGAATCTTGCGCGACTCGTTGCGCATCTTCATCTCCTCGGACGACCAACCGCCGTCGCGGAGCGAACCCGCCCACGGCACGACGTTCAAGGCGAGAGGCGCTGGGAAGGGTCCGAGGTCGTCGCCGACCGCCTGCCGTACGTTGCCCGAACGTGAGCCGAGGTTCGGCTGTCCGGCGACCTTGTCGACCTGACTGAGCAGCGTATCGACGCCGACCTTGCCGGCGCCCGAAACCGCCTGGTACGAGGCGAGGACGAGTTCCCGCAGACCGAACTCGCGGTGCAGCGGCGCGATCGCCACAATCATCGTCAGCGTCGTGCAGTTCGCGTTCGCGATGATCCCCTTCGGACGGTTGCGAACCTGCTCGGGGTTGATCTCCGGCACCACGAGCGGCACGTCCGGATCCATCCGGAACGCACCGGAGTTATCGACCGCAACCGCCCCGTGAGCGGCCGCGATCGGCGCCCACTCGGCCGAGAGTTCGTCGGGAACGTCGAACATCGCCACGTCGACGCCGTCAAAGGCGTCCGGCGTCAGCGCCTGAACGGTCAACTCGTCGCCACGCACCACG
>DASQPR010000005.1:0-2686 GCA_035643815.1 Micromonosporaceae bacterium
GACACGTCCTTGGCCGATACGTCGACCATGCGGGCCGCCCCGCTCGCGTCGACGTGGGTGAGATGTTCGGACACGTGGCCGAGCGTAGTCGCCATCGGCTCCGAGACGTGTCGGCCGTCGCTGTCTGGATGGCCACGGATGGACACAATGTGGGCGTGCCCGACGCCCTGATCGCGACCTTCGTCATCGTCGCCGTCGCCGCCGCCGCTCAGGCCGTCACCGGATTCGGGTTCGCGCTGCTTGCGGTTCCGCTGCTGGCGCTCGTCATGCCGGTCAACACCGCCGTCGTGGTCGGCTCGATCGCGTCGCTGGCCATGTCGGTCGTCACCGCCACGCGTGATCGCGCCCATGTGCAGTGGCGCACCGCGACGCTCATCGTCGCGATCGCGGTCGTAGCGATGCCGCTCGGTCTCTATCTGCTCGTCGTTTTGCCGGCCTCCGCGCTGACCGGCTTGGTCGGTGGTTCGGTGCTGGTCAGTACGTTCCTCGTGTGGCTTCGGCCGACGCTGCCCGACCGGCGCGGCACGCTAATCGGCATCGGTCTGCTGGTCGGGTTGCTGACCACCGCGACCGGAACGAACGGTCCGCCGCTGGTCGCCGCCTTTCAGTCCCTCGGGTACGGCAAACAAGCGTTCCGCGCCACCATCGCCGCCGTCTTCGTCGGCTGCGGGATCGTGAGCATCGGTTTCTTCGCCTATGGGCGCGAGCTCACGGTGCCGGCCGTGCAAGCGTGTCTCGTCGGCATACCCGGTGGATTCATTGGCTGGTGGGCCGGCGACCACGTCTTTCGCCGGCTCGATGTGCATGTCTTTCGCGTCGTCGTGCTGCTCGCGCTCGTGGCCGCTTCGGTCGTCACACTCATCCGCGCCATCAGCGGCTGACCAATGCCGGCCAATGACCGGCTGACTGGTCGGGGCGATCACCGGCTACGTGGTCCGGCCTATCACCGACTAAGTGGCCATCCCGCTCCGCACTGATCGACAATTTTCGACCGGCGACATAGCCGAAACCCGCGTCCATCGCAGAGAATAATTCGGCCATCCTGGTTTGGACCCGAACGGGTCCGGAACCGCCGCGGACGGCGCCGTTGACGTCGCCGAAGGCGTTTGTTCCAGACGTCGGCGGGCATCTTGCTGGCCCCGGCCGGCCGACCGGGCAAGGACACCGCGCTGATCCGACGCGTCACCGCTTCTGCGAGTCGCCGTCTCACCGTTGTGCACGGCGTCGCAGTCGCGGCTGCGCTCCTGGCGATCGCCGGATCGATTCTGGTGATCACCCTGGGCCGCATCGCTGCCGTCGATCCCGTACGGCTGATCGCGATCTTCGTTCTTGGCGTGTTCGCGAGCTGGTTCATGCCCCGGCTACGCATCGGCGGATCGCGACACGGCCAGACGCTGACCGACTTCACCATCATCTTCGGGCTGACTCTGCTGCCTGGACCGTGGCTGATCCTGACGATCGCGCTCGCCACCGTTATCGGCAAGAAGCTGGCGCGGTTCCCGACCACTCGCACCGTGATCAACACCGCGAAGGACGTCATCACGGTGTTCGTCGCGGCGACCGCGGGCTGGCTGTGCCAGCTGGGCTCGCCGTTCGAGACGACGTCGTCGACGTTCGGCCGCATCGTCATCGTCGCGCTCATCGCGCTCGCCACTGACGAAGCGATCTCAGTGCCCGGGATCGCGCTCGCCAACGGGCAGCGAGCCCGCGACGTATGGGCCGCGTACGCGCCGTTCCGCCTGGTGATGGCGGTTGTCCGGATGGGGTGCGGCATCGCTGCCGGCTACCTGGTGAACCCCGATCCCCGCATGGCGCTCGCGCTGCCCGTACTCGCGATCGCGCTCCACCTCGCGTACGCGAATCGGTTGCAGCAGCGCATCGATCGGCTTGCCTGGGCGCGCCTGTCACAACTCGTCGACGCCGTCAGCACCGGAGAGCCGCAGACCGTACGCCTGGCCGCGGTGCACGGGACGGCCGAACTCTTCGCATGCGCCGAGGTCGACCTTGTCCTACGCACCCGGTCCAACACCGACGTGATGCTCCGCGGAGACGCCCGCGTCATCACGTACGTCGGCCCGGCGGCGTCGGCGCCCGAGCGGCCCGGGGTCGTGATTGTTGCCCCGCTCGGACGGACGGATCCCCGGTCAACCGGGCCGCTGCTAGCCGACGGCGACTCGGTCGGGGAGCTGCGTCTACGGTTCTTTTCGCCGATCGTGTTCACTGAGCAGGAACGACACACCTTGCAGGCATTGGCGGCCGCCCTAGCTACCGCCGTACGCAAGTCGGCGGCCGTGTCGGCGGCCGAACGGATGGCGACCAGCCACGCCCGGGCGGCGACGCACGACCGCCTGACCGGTCTCGCCAATCGCAGCTACCTGCTCGCGCACGGCCTCGCCGAGGTCGACCGGCAGATCGCGGCCAAGCCGACTCACGACGAACCGGCCGCACCTGTCCGTGATGCGCCGACTGTGCCGACTCAACGCGACCGCTCTGGCCAGTCGGACCGGGCGAGTAACGGCCACGGGCCGTCGAAGCAGGCTATTTCCAACCCACGGGCCGCTTCCGACCTGCGGGTCGTTTCGGATCTGCGGGTTGCCTCGAACCAGCGGGCCGCTTCGTCCGGCGCCGCCTCGGACGAGGCCGCACCGGACTTCGTGGCGTCGGGGATGGGCGTCGCGGCGCCGTC
>DASQPR010000006.1:0-2231 GCA_035643815.1 Micromonosporaceae bacterium
CCCGATCGACCTCGGCCGCACCCGCCGCCCGTTCACCGGCGCCGCCCGCACCGCCGTCATCCTCCGCGACCGGGGCTGCGCCTTCCCCGGCTGCGAACGGCCCAGCCGCTGGTGTCAAATCCACCACATCCAATTCTGGACCCACGGCGGACGGACGGATCGCGACAACGGCGTCGCCCTATGCGGCTACCACCACCGACTCATCCACCACAACGAGTGGACCATCCGAATCGGCGCCGACCATCGGCCCGAATTCATCCCACCCGCATACCTCGACCACCAACGCCGCCCCCGCCGCGACCCCTACCACCCACGACCCTGATCTTGCCGTCCGGCACGGAATCCGATGCCGGCACCCGGAATCGAGCCCGGTGATCGCAGATCGTGCCGGAGCGATGCCGCGTCCGCTGCGAGCTCGCGAGCGGTCACAGCGGCTCGCGCATTGCCTGAGGCGTCTTTGTAACCGTCGAACGCAGCTCCCGTGCGAGGCGGCTTCGGGCCGTCAGGCCCTGCCTCGCGACGCCGCCCCGGACGACGCGGCTTGGGGCCGTCAGGCCCTGCCTTGCGACGCCACCCCGGACGACGCGGCTTCGTGCAGTCGCGACCCGCCTCCGTGACGCCGGTCCCTATGCGACGCCGCGCTGTGACCGTCGAAACGCGGCGACCAACGGCGCTCGTGCAACGCGGTTTGAGTTGGCAGGCGCGGCTTGAAGAACCGGCTCGGTCAGCCGTGACGCGGATCGATGGCTCGATTGCGCCGTTTGAGGCAGTGACCCGGCCGGGCCGGTCCCGCTCCCGGTAGTGGCAGAGCTGTTGCAGCGTCGCGTCCGCCGAGATTCGCGGATCAAGCGCCCGACGTCGCCGTCGACCATTGCCAGTCACGGCCGAAACGTCTGCGGCTCCACGCTTAGACCGCAGTGGCGATCCACAACCGGGCGGCACGAGTGAGTCGGTCACGGCGGGCGACCGCGGCATGAGTCCGCGAATCGTCCGGCCACCGCAGAAACTCCGCGGCGTGCAACGCGCTGTAGAGCGCGAGATTCGCCATCTCGAATGCGGACGGCGCCCAGAGCCGGATCAACTCGTCGACGTAGAACTGGCCGGGCTGACCTACGTCGGACAGGATCGCGACCTGAGTGAGGGCGAGCCAGTACATCGGGTCGCCATAACAGACGACGTCGAAGTCGACGACGCCCTGGAGAACACCGCCGTGAACGATGACGTTCTTTGTCGTCAGATCATCGAGGAAGCAGATCGGCTCGATCTCATCGAGACGCGCCGACGATCGATCCAAGGCTCGGCGCACGTCCGCGATCAGGTCGGCGAAATCGCGATCGACGCCAAGATCGACGCCAAGATCGCCGGCGACATCACCCGGTGCGAGGATCAACGACCGATCCGCGCGTACGGCATCGATCCAGCGACCGTGGCCGCCCGCCGCGCCGATCGGCTTGAACCCGTAGCCGGAGCCCAGTGGCAGCCGCGAAACCTGCCGTTCGAAGCCGACGATCTGTTCGGCGAGCCGGGTCATCTGAGTTGCGGTCATACCGGCGAGCTCGAACCCGAGATCCCGGCCGGTAAACGCGTCGGTGATGACGTACGCGAACGGATAGCCCGAACACGTCAGATCGGCCCGCAGCACGGACGGGACGTGCAGTCCGAGACCGCGCAATGCTTCGAGGTTCGCGAGCGTGCCGGCATACACGCCCGGGTCAATGTTCGTCCGCACGATCACCGCTGGGTCGCCATCCGTCTTCACCCGGTACGTGACGCTGCCGTGTCCGTACGCCATCCGGGCAACCGCACGCACCGGCCGGCCGGTGACGTCGGCGGCCAGAGCGCGTACCAGTGATTCGGTTTCCGGTGCGGCCTCGACCGCGCGGCTCACTCGGCGACGGCCCGAATCGCGAGCGCGGCGTCGAGTGCGGCAACCGCCGCGGTAAAGCCCTTGTCCTCGCTCGACGTCGGCAACCCGGCGCGATCGATCGCCTGGTCGAGGCTGTCGACCGTGAGTACGCCGTGGGCGACCGGTGTCGACTCGTCGAGAGCGACGCGCGTCAGGCCGTCGGTGACCGACTGGCACACATAGTCGAAGTGCGCCGTGTCGCCTCGGATGACGACGCCGAGCGCGACCACGGCGTCGCATCGCCGGGCGAGCGCTTGCGCCACGACCGGCAGCTCGACCGACCCTGATACATGCGCCACGACGGTGTCCGTGACGTGACATGCCT
>DASQPR010000007.1:0-2925 GCA_035643815.1 Micromonosporaceae bacterium
TCGAGATGGTCCGAGCCGAAGTTCGTGTAGCCGCCGACGGCGAAGCGCGTGCCGCCGACGCGGTCCAGCGCCAGCGCGTGGCTCGACACCTCCATCACCATGGCCGTGACGCCGCGCTCGACCGCCGCCGCGAACAGACCGTGGAGGTCGCTCGCCTCGGGCGTCGTACGCACGCTGTCCACCACCAGATCACCGAGGCGTGTCTCGACCGTACCGATCAGGCCGGTGAGGTGTCCGGCGGCCCGCAGACCGGACTCGATCAGGTACGCCGTGGACGTCTTGCCGGCCGTACCGGTGATGCCGATCAGCGTGAGTCGGGTGGCCGGCTCGCCGTAAATCGCGGCGGCGGCCGGACCGAGCGCGGCGCGTGCATCCGGCACCACGATCGCCGGCAGTCCGGCTCGGGCGGCGGCTTCCTGGCCGGCGGCGTCGGTGAACACAGCGACCGCGCCGGCAGCGGCGGCCGCGGGCACGTACGCCGACCCGTGGGCCCGGGAGCCCGGCAGTGCGGCAAACGCGTCACCCGGCCGGACCTCGTTGCTTGCGTGCGTGATGCCGGTGACCATGACGGTCGCGCCGGCGACGCCGCCAATCGAGGCATCGGCATCGACGACCCGCGCATCACCCAGCCGGGCGGCGATCTCGGCGATCGATCGCGGGATAGGCGCGCTGGGACGCGGATAGCCTGGCACGGCGTCAGACCCTACCCGTCCAATGCTTCCGGACGGTACTTGACGCCCGAATCGGGCGCCGTGTCACGTTCGCTGCCGACCTCCACCATGTCCGGCTCGCTGTGGTCACGAATGACATTCTCGGGCGCCACCGAGGTGCGCCGACCGCCGGCCCAGGCGCTTAGAAAACCTGGTCCGGGCGCTTTAGGCAAACGCGGCAATCTCACTTCCCGGTGATCTCGAACGTCGGCGCCTTCGCCCCATCCGGCGGCACTCCGAAATGCTGCAGCGTGAAGGTCATCATGTCGTGGAAGGTCGGCGCCGGCACGGTCGTGCTGGATCCGCTGTGTACGTGGGCGAACACGCCGATCACGTAGCGCGGGTTGTTCGCCGGCGCCATGCCGACGAACGAGACAACGTTGCCCGACTCGTATTTGCCGTTGGAAACCTGCAGACCCGTACCCGTCTTGCCGGCCACCTGATATCCGGTGACCGCCGCCGTCGTACCCGTGGCGCCCTTGACCGTGGTGACCGCCTGCAGCAGCGTTCGCATCGTGGCCGCGGTCTGCGGTGTGACGACCGCGCGAGTAATCGGAGCCGCGCTGGGCGTCACCTTGCCGTCCGCGGCGACGGTCGCCTTGACCAGGTGTGGCTGCACCCATGTGCCGTTGTTCGCGATTGCCGCGTAGGCCGCCGTCATCTGCAACGGCGTGACCGAGATGCCCATGCCGATCGGGATGGAACCCCAGCTCGAACCACTCCAGTGCGACGGCGGCTGGACGAGACCGCCGGATTCGGCTGGCAGGCCCTCGTTCGTCGGCTGGCCGAACCCGAACTTCTGCTGGTACGAGTACAGCTTGTTCGCGCCCAACTCCCCGGCGACCCGGATCGTGCCGATGTTCGACGAGAACGCGAGGATGCCGGGCACGGTCAGCTTCGTACCGTTCGGGAATGGGTGCGTGTCGTGGTAGGTCGTGTCGCCCCGCGTGATGCCGCTACCGACCGGGACCAGCGTCTTCGGCGTGATCACGCCCTCGTTGATCGCACCGGCGAACGTGATGAGCTTGGCCACCGAACCCGGGTCGACCGCGATCTGGGTGGCCGCGTCCAGCCGGTCGGCCGTCGAATAGCTCTGCCACGCGGCCGCGTCGAAGGTCGGATAGCTCGCCTGCGCCAGTACCTCGCCGGTATGGGCGTCCATGACGACCGCGGCCGCGAAGTCGGCGTGCGCCTTCGACATGTGGTCGTAGAGCATCTGCTGGACTTCGTACTGCAGGTCGCGGTCAATGGTGAGCTCGAGGCTCGACCCAGGCCGGGCCGGCGTTGACTCGTCGTAGCCGCCGGGCAGCTCGGTGGACAGGTTGCCGTCGCCGACCTCGTACGTGTGCGAGCCGTCGGCGCCCTGCAGCTGCTTGTTGTAGGCCTCCTCCAGGCCGGCCAGACCGGCCGAGTCGTTGCCGGTGAATCCGATCAGGTTCGCCGCCAGATCGTGCCCCGGTTCGTCGCGCCGCTGGTCGTACGCGGTGCCGATGCCCGGCAGGTCGAGCGCCTGTACGGATTGGGCGGTCGTCGGGTCGAGGCCGCGCGCGAGATATTCGAACTCGTCCGGCGACCCGTCGGCCCGCGTTTTCGACGACAGCTTCGGCAACAGCTCCGAGACGGGTACGCCGAGGAGGTCGCGCAGCTTTGCCGCGGTGCTGGCCGGGTTGACCACCCGGGTCGGGTCGGCAAATACGTACCGGGCGTCGAGGCTCTGGGCGAGCACGTTGCCGTTCCGGTCGACGATCGAGCCCCGCCGCGCCTGGAGAACGGTGGTCGTCAACCGGTCCTTGAGCCCCGCCGCCGCGTACGCCCGGCCGTCGGTGAGCTGTAGCAACACCAGCCGACCGCCGAGCACGGTGAAGATCAGCAGCGCAATCACGGTTCCGATGCGCAGGCGCTTGGTCGGCCGGAACGTACGCAACGGCGGCCGTACGCGCCGCGGCCGGCCGTCGCGGGATGCTCGGGGCGGCGTACCGCCACGGCTCGGTTGGCGTCGCGGTGTCGGCCCGGACTTGCCGTCGCCCGCGCGCGACCGCGGCGCGGCGGCCCGCTTCGGCCCATGCGGCGCACCACGTGACACATCGCGCGTCGGGATCGCTGTCGACGTATTCCCCCGACGGCGGGCGGCCGATACGAAATCCAGCTCGCCATCGAGATCATCGTTCCGCTCGTCGAGATCACCGCTCTCGTCGAAATCGGCGTGGTCCTCGTC
>DASQPR010000008.1:0-5467 GCA_035643815.1 Micromonosporaceae bacterium
TCCAGCCCGGCGGTATCCGGCCCGGCGGTATCCAGCCCGGCGGTATCCGGCCCGGCGGTATCCAGACAGGACGCGTCGGGCATGGCCGCTTGCCCGCGGGCCGCAGCTGTGACGACTGTGGAGTCCCCGTGACCCTCGAGCGTGGAGTCCGGCTCGGTGTCGACGTCGGTCAGGTCCGCGTCGGTGTCGCGATCAGCGATCCGGACGGCATTCTGGCCACGCCACTGGTGACACTCGCCCGTGACCTGAAGACGGCCGCCGGGGTTATCCCGGCAGACGTTGCCGAAATCGCGCGGCTTGTCCGGATCCATGAGGGTGTGGGGGTTGTGGTGGGACTTCCAGTGCGATTGACCGGCGAAGAAGGGTCGGCAGCCATCGGCGCTCGGGCATATGCCCAGCTTGTGGCGGCCGCCATCGACCCTGTACCGATGTGGCTGTCTGATGAGAGGATGTCGACGGTTGTTGCCACGCGTAGGCTGGCGGAACGCGGCGTACGGGGCAAGCGGCAACGTGCCGTCGTCGACCAGGCGGCAGCCGTGGAGATCCTCCAGGGCTGGTTGGACGCACAGCGGAGGCGGATTCAGTGAGCGACGGGCGCGACACGTCGTGGAACGACGGCCGTGGTCGCCAACGGCGTCACCATCCAGCGGTCGACCACGGTCACGATGTGCTCCGGGATCAGCAGGGTGGTCGGCCCGACGTGGCGACCGATGGTCCGGGCGGTTATCCCCAACAGCGGCCGGGCCCGCCGGGCCGCCAGCCGTACAACGAGCGGGCGGGTTACCGCGATAACGGTTACCCGCCGCCGGCTTACGACGCGAACGGCTACCCGCCGCAGGCGTACGACGCGAACGGCTACCCGGTTCAGGCGTACGACGCGAACGGCTACCCGGTGCAGACATATGACGCCAACGGCTACCCCGTGCAGGCGTACGACGTGAACGGCTACCCGATCCGCGTCTACGACGCCAACGGCTACGACGCCAACGGGTACGACCAGTACGGCTACGACGCCAACGGCCGGGACGCGAACGGTTACCCAGCGAACTACGGCGGACCCGGCCGTCCGTTCGACCCCCAGCTTGACCAGACCCAGGCCGGTCCGGCGGTGAATCCGGGCTATGGTGACCCGGGCTATGCTGACCCGCGTTACGCCGCGGGCGGTTACGGCGATCCGCACCAATCGGGGCAAAGCTATCCACCGCAGAGCTATCCCGAGCGCGGCTATCCGGGCCCGGGTCAGGGCTACGATCCCCGCTACGGCGAACCGAATTATCCGGGCGGAAACCAGCAACCGGGCTATCCGGCGCCGGGTCAGCCGGACGAGCGCTACCCCGATCAGGGCTACGGTCGGCCAGGCTACGACGGCCAAGGGTATGGCGGCGATGAGGGCTACGGCGCGCCCGGCGGCCAGCCCGGCTTCGAGCCGATGCAGCATTTTGACGGCGGGGCCGGCGGATACCAAACCGGCGGATTCATCGAACGCGGATTCGGCGCCGACGAGTACACAGGCGGCGATCCCGCGACAACGACCGGTGGGCGTGGTATGCGCGCCGTAGGCCGGCCCAACGGATTCCCCGACGCCAGCGACCCGCGGACGACGGGCGGCAATCGCCGCGTCGCGGGCGGCGCCGGCGGCGATGACAGTTTCCCACCCATCCCGGTCGGTACGCAGACGAAACGTCGCCGCGGTCGGGGTCCCATCGTGGTCGCCATCGTCATCGTGCTGCTCGCGATCGTCGGTGGTGGCGGCTATTGGGGCTACGGCAAGGTGCGATCCTACTTTGGGGCGGCCGACTATTCCGGCAACGGCACGAGCGAGATCGTGAAGGTCAAGGTGGCGCACGGCGACACGTCGACCGCGATCGCGCAGACGCTGCTGACCGACGGCGTCGTCAAGAGCACGAAAGCGTTCGTCAATGCCGCCAAGGCGGACCCGAAGTCGGTTGGCATCGAGGCCGGCTGGTACCGGCTGCACAAGCACATGAGCGCGAAGAGCGCGCTCGAAGCGCTCGAGGCGAAGGACGCCAACGGCAACCCGGCCAACCTGTTCGTCTACAAGGTGACGATTCCTGAAGGCACCATTTCGGTCGATATCTATACGTTGTTGTCAAAGCAGACCGGCATTCCGGTCAGCCAGTTCATCGCGGCGGCCAAGGATCCGGTCGCGCTCGGGGTGGACAAATCGTGGTATACGGCCAAGCGTGACGACCATCGCACGACCGTGACCGCAACCGAGAAGGGCTTCAAATACCCGGCGATGATCGAGGGCTTCCTGTTCCCGGCGACGTACAGCTTCCAGCCGGACGAGACGGCGAAGGACATGCTGTCCGAGATGGTGGCGAAGTTCAACACCGTCGCCACGGCGCTGAACTTCAAGAGCCTCGCGCAGAAGAATCTGGGTGGCATCCCGCCCATCGAGGCGCTGATCGCCGCGTCGATCGCCCAGAAAGAGGCGACCACACCAGCCGACATGGCCGGCGTCACGAAGGTGCTTTACAACAGGGTCTTCAAGGGACTCGCGAACGGCCTGCTCGGCGTCGACAGCGAGACCAACTACTTCCTGCGGATGACCGGCCATGATTCGAAGACGTCGGACAAACTGAAGGCGTCCGAGCTGACAAACCCGAATGACCCGTACAACACGCATACGGTCGCCGGCTTCCCGCCCGGCGCGATCAGCAGCCCGGGAGAAGCCGCGTTGAAAGCCGCAGTCAACCCCGACCCGACGAAGACGGGCTACGGCTACTTCCAGACGGTCGGCACCAACCCGAAGGTCGTCTTCAGCAAGACCTACAGCGAATTCTGCGCCCTCAACAGCTCGTGCTGACCGAACCGCGCCGAGCCGCGGTGCTGGGCAAACCGATCGCGCACTCACTGTCGCCGGTGCTGCACAACGCCGGCTATGCGGCAGCGGGTCTCGAAGGCTGGCTCTACACGGCGATCGAATGCACGGAGGCGGAGTTGGCCGGCTTCGTGGCCGGCCTTGGCCCGGAGTGGCGAGGGTTGTCGCTGACCATGCCGCTCAAGGCGGCGGCGTTCGCGGTGGCCGAGGCCGTCGAGCCAGTCGCCGCCGCGCTCGGTGCGGCGAACACGCTGCTACGTACGGACGACGGCTGGCGCGCCGACAACACGGATGCGCCCGGAATGGTCGCGGCGCTCCGCGAAGGCGGCGTGGCACGCGTCGAGTCGGTGGCTATCCTCGGGGCCGGCGGGACGTCGCGGGCGGCCGTAGCGGCGGCTCATGAGCTTGGTGCCGACGACATCCACGTGTACGCCCGGCGGATCGCCGCGTTCGACGAGCTGGCCGAGGTGGCCGACCGACTCGGCACCTCGATCACGTACGGGCGCTGGACCGACGCCGACGGTTGCGCCGACGCCGATCTGGTGATCTCGACCGTGCCGAGGGGCGTCGCGGATCCGTTGCGACCGGTGTGGCGGGAAGGGTGCGTCGTCTTCGACGCCGTCTACGATCCGTGGCCGACACCGTTCGCCGCTGCGGCCCTCGGCGCCGGCTGCGCCACCGTCTCCGGCCTCGATCTGTTGCTGCACCAGGCCGTACGACAGTTCGATTTGTTCACCGGCGTCGAGGCGCCGGTCGACGCGATGCGCTCCGCGCTCTATACCGCCGCCGCCGCACGCTAAGCCTCGGGCCGCGGTCGCACGTCGAATTGCGCGATCCGGCGTCGACGTTCCTGGTAGGCAGGCAACGACGGCCCGGTTTCCCGCGGCATTTCGGAGGTTTCCATGCGCAAGTTGTTCGCCGGTCTGGCCATGTCACTCGACGGTGTCGTGCACGAACCGTCGGCGTGGATGTCCTTCGACGACGAGATGGGCGAGATCATGGCCGCCGGATTCGCGCGCAGTGACGCGGTCCTCCTCGGCACCCGGACGTACAGCGACTTCGCCGAGCTGTGGCCGCGGTACGGCACCTCGAGTCTGATGGCCGCGTTTTTGAACCAGACACCGAAGTACGTCGTGACGCACACGCTCGACTCGCTCGATTGGGGTCCGGCGCACCGGATCGGCGGTGCCCTCGCCACCGGAGTCGCCGCGCTGAAAGCGGAAGCCGGCCAGGACATCATCGTCCCGGGCAGTCCACGTCTTGTCGCGTCGCTGATGCGCGAGCGGCTCCTGGACGAACTCGGGCTGATGATTGCCCCGGTGGTGGTCGGCTCGGGCCTGCGGCTGTTCGACGAGAAGCTCACCGGCCTCGCGCTCACGCTCGTCGACTCGCGGGCACTGAGGTCGGGGGTGCTGTCGGTCACGTACCGGCCGGCCGATCGGTAGCGGCGTGGGTGGGTGCCGTCGAGTGCCCGTACCCACGGCATGAGACGCAGCACACGGCGCTGCCGGCACCGAACGCGCAGCGTGCCAGACTAATCGACGTGTTGCGTTGGTTAACCGCCGGTGAGTCGCACGGTCCGGCCCTCGTCGCGGTGCTGGATGGCGTGCCCGCCGGCATCGAGATCACGAGTGCCGAGATCGGTCGCGAGCTGGCCCGGCGGCGTCTCGGCTACGGCCGCGGTGCACGGATGTCTTTCGAGCAGGACGAGATCGAGATCATCGGGGGCGTACGCCACGGCGTCACTCTCGGCAGCCCGGTCGCGATCCGGGTCGCGAACTCGGAGTGGCCGAAGTGGCAGACGGTCATGGCGGCCGATCCAGTCGATCCGGCCGAACTCGCGAGCCAGGCGCGCAACGCGGCGCTTACCCGTCCGCGGCCGGGGCACGCCGACCTCGCCGGTATGCAGAAGTACGGGCACACGGACGCCCGGCCGATCCTGGAGCGGGCCAGCGCCCGCGAGACGGCCGCCCGTTGTGCCGTCGGTACGGTCGCCAAGGCCCTGCTCGTCCAGGGCCTGGGCGTCGAGATCCTCTCGCACGTGGTCGAACTCGGTTCGGTCATCGCGAAGCCGGGGCTGCAACCGGTTCCCGGCGACCGCGACCGGATCGATGCCGACCCGCTTCGCTGCCTGGACCCCGAGGCGAGCGGACGCATGGTCGCCGAGGTGGACCAGGCCAAGAAGGAAGCCGACACGCTCGGCGGCATCGTCGAGATGATCGCGTACGGTGTCCCGCCCGGCCTCGGCTCCCATACGCAGTGGGACCGCAAACTAGACTCACGGCTGGCCGCGGCGCTCATGTCGATCCAGGCGATCAAGGGTGTCGAAATCGGCGACGCGTTCACGCAGGCGCGCAGTCGGGGCTCGGTGGCGCACGACGAGATCACCCCGACCGCCACCGGCGTGCGTCGGCTGACCGACCGGGCCGGCGGACTGGAAGGCGGGATCACCAGCGGCGAACCCGTTCGCGTACGGGCAGCAATGAAGCCGATCTCGTCGCTGAACCGCGCGCTCGCGACCGTCGATGTGGTCACCGGCGAGCCTGCGACGGCGATCAACCAGCGATCCGATGTCTGTGCCGTCCCGGCGGCCGCCGTGGTCGGGGAGTCGATGGTGGCCCT
>DASQPR010000009.1:0-2985 GCA_035643815.1 Micromonosporaceae bacterium
GGGGCCGAGTTCAAGCTGCCGCACGACGGCGTCAGTCGCCACATTCGCGTGATCGCCGAGCCGCTGCCGGCCGGCGACGGTCGGGTCATCGGCGTGCTCGCGGTGGCGCAGGACCTGACCGAGGCCCGTACGGCCGACGAGCGCATGCTCCGGGTGCAAGCGCAACTGGCCGAGCAGCGGCTCAACCTTGCCGCTCAGCGGGAGGTGACGCGGGAGCTGCGACGCGTGCTCTACCCGGGGGTCGAGATCGATGTCCGCTCCAGCGGCGTCCGGGTCGCCGGTCGGCACGCCGCGCCCGGGGACGATCTGCACCTGCGTGGCGATTTCTGTGACGCGACGCTGCTCGACGATGGCCACATTCTGTTCGCCATCGGCGACAGCTTCGGCAGCGGTGTACGCGCCGGTGAGGTGCTGGCCCGGCTGCTCTACCCGGCGCGAGCGCTCGGCAACGCCGGCATGTCTCCGGCCGCCGTGCTACGCATTCTGAACGCTGACCTCAACCGCGACGAGGTTCCACCGCTGGCTAGCACGGTGGTCGGGCGTTATTGCCCGGTCGACCGTACGGTCATCTGGGCCCAGGCCGGCCACCTGCCTCCCGTACGGCTTCGAGACCGGGGGACCGCGATGATCGAGCGGCCGGCCGGTCCGGCGCTTGGCCTGCTCCCGGCGCCCACGTTCGAACAGGCCCGTTTGCCCGTACGGGACGGCGACATGATCGTGTGGATGACCGACGGAATGGTTTTCGACCGCTCCCGCCCGGACTCCGACCCGTGGCCGGGCCTGCGGCGAGCGCTCGCGGGCGCGCGGCGTGCGGGCGGTCTGAGCGACGTCCTGGCGCTCTGCCGCACCGACGCGGCTGGCGACGAGGCGTGTGTGCTTGTGCTCGACTCGCATGGCGATGGATTCGACGCCACCGCGGGTTCCCGCGCAGGCAATGCGCGAGCCCGCGCTCAATGCACATCGCCCGGGTGCGCGCCTGGACCAAACGCCCGATCAAACGCCTGATCACATGCGGGATCAGGCGGTGGTCTCGGGCGGTGCCGAAGCTGCCGCTTCGACCGAGTCGTAGACCGATATGACCTGGTCAATGCCGGACAAGGTGAACAGGTCGGCGATGCGCCGACGTGGGGCGGCCAGGGCGAAGTGCGCCCCGGTCGAGCGTGCCTGGCGGTGCAGGGCCACGAAGGCACCGAGTCCGGTCGAGTCGCAAAACGTCAATCCGGCGAGATCGAGCACCACGTGTGCATCCGCCGCGAGCCGGTGGCTCACGGCCTCCTTGAGCGCTCCGATCGAACCGAGGTCGAGTTCTCCGGCCAGGGCCAGTACGGTGACCCCGGAGGTGCCGGGGTGAACATCGACTACGGTCAGCTGCGATCTCGCATCGGTCACCGCACCGTTATAGCGCACCGCGCACTGTCGCGTCCCGCAGGTGTGGCCGTGCGGTCGCTGGGTAGTAGACACTCAACGACACGTGCCAAGCGGAGGGGGCTGTCGTGATGATGGCTGTTCGTGGCCGGCACGAGGGGTGTGGAGCGTGAGCACTACCCTGGTGTGCCGCGTTCAGCGCCGCCTGCCCATCGCCGTGGTTGCCCTCTACGGCACGCTCGACCAGTCGTCCGTTGCCCGAGCCGTCGTCACGATGCGCGACTGCCTGGCCGAGGCGCCGACCGTGCTGCTGGTTGACGTGTCCCACCTGGTGGTTGCGTCCGCGGCCGCACTGCGCCGCGTCGTCTCGCTTGTCGCCGAGGCGCGGGCGTGGCCAGATGCGCGGATCGGGTTCTGCGGGAACACCCCTGAGACCAACGCGTTGCTAGCCGAGTACGAGCCGGTCGACCGCCCCTCGGTGTATTCGGACGTCGATGCCGGCGTCGCCGCCGCCCTCGACGTGCCGGTGGCGACTCGGACCTCGCTCGCGTTGCGCCCCGACGCGGAGGCACCAGCCCTAGCTCGCCAGTACGTCGTGGACACGTGTACGGACTGGGGGATCTCCCGCGTGGCAAAGCTCGCGTCGTTGGTCGCGTCCGAGCTTGTGACGAACGCGGTCGTCCACGCCCGGACACCGTCCGTGATGGCGCTTCGGTTGGCAAACGACACGCTGCATGTGTCGGTCCGTGACAACGACCCGCGGCCGATGTTTCGGCCGGATCCGGGACTGACCGGCGCTCATGATGGCGATCACGGCCGTGGCCTGCTCATTCTTGACGCGATGGCGGATGAGTGGGGCACTCATCCGACGGCGGACGGCAAAGTGGTCTGGGCCACAATTTCGGTCAAACCGCCGCATACGCCCAGCAGACGAAGTGACGTCTGAGGCTGGCGGGATTGACAGCTTCTTGACACTCGCGGTCCGCCGGTTATGGTGGACGTACGCGCTCAGTCGCGCTGGCGTTCGAGAAAACGGCCGCCAGGTCGTGCTCAGGGGTGTCGCCGAATGGTCGGCTGGTTCATGCGTGACTTCGCTTCGTAAGCGGCCACGCACCCGCAATCGACCCGACGGACGCCACAGCACGTGGAGTCTCTCTCATGGTTTCCATCATCACCCGTCCGGCGGCATCGGTTACCCGTATGTCCGCACCTGCCAGTAGCTCGCACGAGGACGTGGACGCGTTCGTCGCCGCGAAGCTTGAACTGATGTCCACATTGGACATCGACGATCCCGATCGAGACCGCACGCGCAGCGACGTGATCTGCGCCTGCCTGCCGATGGTTCGGCGGGCGGCCGCCCGCTTCGCCGGTCGCGGCGAGGGTCTCGACGACCTGATCCAGGTCGCGACGGTCGGGCTGATCAAGGCGGTCGACCGCTTCGACGCCAGGCGTGAAACGCCGTTCGTCAACTACGCGATGCCGACCATTGTCGGCGAAATCAAGCGCCACTTCCGGGACAAGAGCTGGAGCGTCCGAGTCTCCCGCGCGCGCCAGGAGCTTTACCTGGAGATTAGTCGGCTTGTCCCGACGATGGCGCAGGAACTGGGCCGGTCGCCGTCC
>DASQPR010000010.1:0-3484 GCA_035643815.1 Micromonosporaceae bacterium
CATCCGCCCTCTTCATCCCGGCCACCGCTGACCGTGATCGACCCATCGGCCGGCGTGTAGCGGATCGCGTTGCGCAGCAGGTTTGCCACGATGCGGGCGATCTCCCGCTCGCTGCCCTGCACGATCGGCCACTCCCCGCGCTCGGCCTGCAACTGGATCCGCTTCGCGGTCGCGATCGGTTCCGCCGACGCCACGGCGTCGGACACCACATCACCCAGCGGTACGTTGCCGAGCGACAACCGCAGCGCGCCGGCGTTGATGCGGGACAACTCGAAAAGGTCGTCGACGAGTTGGGTCATCCGATCGGTCTCCATCCGGATCCGCCGGTGATAGTCGGCGACGGTCGCCTCGTCGGTCACCACGCCGTCCTCGAGGGCCTCGGCCATTGCCCGCATTCCGGCCAGCGGCGTACGCAGGTCGTGAGACACCCACGCCACGAGTTCGCGCCGGCTCGCTTCCGCGCTTCGTTCCCGATCCCGTACCTCGTCGGCCCACATCGCATCGCGGGCGAGCCGCCGACCGAGCCACAACCCCATCGCGAGACTGAAGATGCCGGAGATGCCGAGCACGACAAGGAGCACCCGGAGGTCGTGGTCGGAGATGAACATCCCGCGCGCGACGGCGATGACGCCGGCCAACGCGGCCAGCACCGTGACCGCGAGCATTAAGACGATGTGAGCGGTGATCGAGCGACCGCGCAGATAGTAGTGCGCGACGGCGCCGGGAACTGCAACGATCAGCACGCCAGCCAGTGCCGACAGCACAACGCGAAGCAGGTCAGGCACCGGATTCCTCACGGGTTGCCGGCCCGGCGGAGCGGCCGGCCGATTCGAACCGGTACCCGACGCCCCACACCGTCACGATGCGCGTCGGATTGGCCGGATCGTCCTCGATCTTCTCGCGCAGCCGCCGTACGTGCACGGTCACGGTCGACTGATCGCCGAACGTCCAACCCCACACCGCCTCCAGCAATTCGGACCGTCGGAATGCTCGGCCTGGATGCGACATGAGGTAGGCGAGAAGATCGAACTCTCGTACGGTCAGAGCCAATTCGGCGCCACCGCGCATGGCGACTCGACGCGCCGTGTCGATCGTCAGATCACCGTCGGCCAGCACCTGCCCAGCCGTCTTCGCTTCGGCACTGGTGGCCGGGCCGGACCGGCGAAGCACGGACTGGACGCGCAGCACTAGCTCGCGCGGCGAGAACGGTTTCGTCACGTAGTCGTCGGCGCCGAGTTGCAGGCCGAGGACACGGTCGGACTCCTCGCCGAGCGCGGTCAGCATGACGATCGGCACCTCGGTCGAGGCGTTTCGGAGGCGCCGGCAGACTTCCAGGCCGTCCATGCCGGGCAGCATGAGATCGAGTACGACGAGATCGGGCTCCTCACGGGCGTACGCACCGAGGGCGGCCGGACCGTCGGCCGCGAGGGCGACGTCGTAACCGGCCCGCTCGAGATAGCGGCGGACGACGTCACTCACGGTCGGATCGTCGTCGACGACGAGGATGCGTTGGCCCACATCCCGAGCGTACGGCCGGGATCGGTCCACCGACCGGCGGCCGGCGATGATGTTCAGCGATCCGTAAGGCCGCCGCGACCGCCCGCCGCGGCTGACCGGGCGGGCTCAGCCCGACGGACTCAGCCGGCCGGGCTCGGCCCGACGGACTCAGCCGAGCGCGGAGCCGTCGAGCGCGACGCTGGACTGATCGCGCTGGTCTGGTCCCATGGGCTCACGGGAACTCAGCCGTCGCAGGACGTCCCGTTGAGCGTGAATTGGGGCTGCGCCGGAGCACTGCCGCCGGTCGGGACGCCGACGAATCCGATCGTGACCTTGCCACCGGGCGGCACCGCGTCGTTGAACCCGGCATCCCGTACGGAGACCTCCGACCCGCGCTGCTCCCACTCGCCGTTCCAACCGACCGACACGCTGGCCGCCGCGAGACGGAATTGCAGTGTCCACCCGGAGATCTCGGCTTGCCCGAGGTTCGTGACGGTCATCGAAGCGGCGAAGCCGATCATCGATTGCGCGACGATCTGGTAGTCGACGTGGCATGACAGAGCAGCGAGTCCGGGAGCCGCTGTCGCGTTACGGTCGTGCTTGCCGGAGTCTTTGCCACCGCGATGGCCATGGCGGTGGCCGTGGCCATGCCCGGAGTCCCCACCAGCCATTCGGCCCTTGCCGGACGTGGCTCCGACACCCGCCCCGGCACTATCGCCGGCCCCGGCGCTATCGCCGGCGCCGGCCGGGTCGCCGTTCGGCGCGCCCGAAGGGGTGGCGGAAGGTGGTGTCACAACAACGCCGGGCCGGACCGGCTGGATCGTTGGCGGCGGCCCGGCGGCAGCGCCGTTGCTCGCTCGCGCCTCGCTCAGGCCGAGGCAGACCACTAACGCAAACAGCAACAACGACGGCAGGGCGAAGAACGGGCGACGCGTCCGTCGCCGCCAGGACGGTGACGATTCGTCGATCGGTTCCGTCGCCTTGCCCGGATCGGGCAACGCGGTCACGCCGTGCGGCATGATCCGCGTACCGCCGCGCGATCGCCCTTCCTGGGCCGAACCAAGGCCACGGGGTGCGCCCGGATCCAGGCTCCGGACCGTGCCGTTCGCGGAGATGCTCGAATCGATCTGCAACGCCGAGAATGCTCCGATCGGCGCACCGGAGCCGATCGGCGACTCAGCGCCGATCGGCGTGCCCGTGCCCAGCGGCGCGCCCGATCCCAGACGTCGACCGGCTCCGATCGCACTTCCCGATGCGAACGCCGCGGCCGGCGCCAGCGCTCCCGCCGGATCGGGCAGGGCCGCCGCCACGCCGACCGGCGAACGGGCGGTCGTGCGCGACGTGATCTTCGCCGTGACCTCGCTCAGGATCCGGCGGGAGCGAGGGTCGGCCGAGCGGACGATGCCGTTCAGACACAGCGACAGCTCTCGACTCAGCGGCCGCTGGGCCGGATCAACGTCGAGGCAAGCGATGCACAGTGCGGCGACCGGCTGAGGCAGGCCCGGCACATCAGGCAGCGGTGCCGGCGGGATGGTCCGGTGCGCCGCGACCACTTCGGTCGCCGTACCGTCCGGCCACGGCAACCGGCCGGCCAGCATCTCGTACAGAAGCAGGCCGATGCCGTACACGTCGCTGGCCGGAATGGCCCGCCCGCCGTTGCGGCGTTCTGGCGCCAGGTACGCCGGAGTGCCGAAGATGACGCCTTCGGCGATGTCGCCGGCGGTGGACGCGATGCCGAAGTCGATGATCTTCACGCCGTCGGCGCAGAGCATGACGTTGCCCGGAGTCACGTCGCAATGCACGACGCCGGCGGCGTGCGCGGCCGCCAGCGCGCCGGCGACCTGGGCCGCGATCCCGATCGCGGTCGGCCACGTGATCGGTCCGCGCCGAAGCACCGCGCCGAGGCTCTCGCCGTCGACCAGCTCCATGACCAGGTACGGCGCCCGTACGCCGTCCAGGTCACTCTCGCCGTAGTCATATACGTTGG
>DASQPR010000011.1:0-7028 GCA_035643815.1 Micromonosporaceae bacterium
CGCGGTGCCGGAGTGCGCCCTGGATCTGTTCGTGTGCACCACGTCGGTTTGGCGCCGCGCTCCCGCCTCTTGTTTCGGTGGTTCGCCGGTCGTGCCGTGCGCCGGTCGTTCCGTGTCGTCCTGCGCGCGCGAGCGCGTCGAACCACCTCGGTCGGATCGCCTCCGTTGCCAATTCGCCTCGCCACCGCACGACAACCTCGGTCGCCTCGACGGCGCACGGCGAGGAGGCCTCGCCCCTCGACGCGCGCCGTATCGGGTCGCGCGTGTCGGCATGGCGTTTGCCGGCCGCGTGCGGGGCCGGCCGCCGGCGATCCGGACTTCCGCCGGCTTCAGCCGAAGGCCACCAAGGACGGCTCGCGGCCATCACTTGGCTGCCGATCGACCCCGATCTCCGGAAGACACCGTGGCCGCGTGCGCGACACCGTGCACCGCGACACCTACGCCGGACAAGTCCCAACCGCCGGCCACATGCGACTGGCGCGACTTCCGCGACCTAGGTTGGCGCCCGGTGAGACCCGACTCCGCCTGCGGTGCAGTCGCGGTCGGGACGCGGCCCCGCGGGCGAAATGCAGCTCCGTTGGTTACGCCGAAGGACCGTCGACTTCGGCCTTACGACAATGCCGCTGGTCTCGGGGAAAGCACCGAGCAAGCCCGGGTCGTGTGTCGTTTCACGTGAAACCGAAGGAGGGGCGACAGTCGCCGCAAGCGGGACTATCGTCTCCTTGTGGTCGACACCCCCAGCTCACTTCCTTTATTCACACAGTCGCCGAGTTTCCCGCTCGAGGGCCAACTCCGGGTCAAGCGACTGGATCCACCCGTCGCGTCCGAGCCGGCTCGGGACGGCGAGGATCCGTCCTCGTGCGTTGCGTGTTCCGCGAACGACGACGCGTACATCTGGGTCAGCGAACGATGGCGGGTGCGTGCGACAGACGGCCCAACCGGACTTCCGATGGTGCTCATCCTGGAGTCGCGGTCTCATTTGGACCTGGGCGACCTGCCAAACTTGCTTGCGGCCGAATTAGGCGTGATGACCGTACGCCTCGAACGCGCTATTCGGTCGCTGGACGAGGTCGCACAGGTGCACGTGAATCGGTGGGGTGACGGCGCGGCCCACCTGCACCTCTGGTTCCTCGGACGGCCCGCCGGTCAATTGCAGCTGCGCGGACCGTTCCTCGCCATGTGGGACGAGATTCTCGAGCCGGTGCCAGAGGCGCAGTGGCGTTTCAACCTCGCGCACATCGCCGCTTGGCTGGAAGAGTTCGGGGGCACGGCGCAAGTGGCACCACCACGAATCGAGTGGCACGCGCCGAGTACGTTCGCTGGGATAACCGCCATCGAGGACCCGGCCATCGACGCGACGCTCGGCGCCGGGCTGGCGGCCGACAACGCCGGGACCGATGCCACCGGGACCGATGCCACCGCCGCCGACAACGCCGCGGCCGAGTCATCGGGAGAACCGGCCGACGGCGACACGAGTGACGGGTCGACCGCCGGTCAGGCGACCCCCGAATCACCGACCGCCGCGGCGACCGGTGTCGCGAGCGGCGCCGCCGACGCCGGCAGCGACGATCGAATCGACACGACGAACGACGCGGCCAAGGCCGACTGGACGACCGTCGATTACGACGATTCCGAAGACGCGAAAACGCCGACCAACGTGACCGATGGCGCGCCAAACCCCGACCTCGCGTCAGACGACAGCGAAACCGTCTCGGTGCGGATCCCGTCGCAGCCGAAGCGGCCGCAGGAGGAACGCGTCGGGCGGTAGGCGCCGGCGCAGTCATCGGCGTCACGGATCATCGCGCCAACCGAGCTTCGACGGAGACACCGCCACACCGCCCCGAAACGCAAGGGTTGTGGCCGACCGCGCGCCGAAGCGTCAATCAGCCGCGTAGAACGGCCCGATCGACGAGTGTGGCGAGGGTCTTGCCGAGGTCGAGGCCGGCGGCGGTGACCGACATCGGCAGCAGTGAGGTGTCGGTCATGCCGGGCGCAACGCTGGCCTCGATGACGTACGGGGTGCCATTCTCGTCGACGATGAGGTCGATTCGAGAGAGATCGCGGAGCCCGAGTGCCCGATGCGCGTCCAGTGCCACCCCACTGACCCGGTGGGCCACGTCCGGATCGAGCCGGGCCGGAGTGTGCCAAGTGGTCAGTCCGGCGGTGTAGCGGGCCGCGTAGTCGTACACACCGTCGCGCGCCACGATCTCCACGGCCGGCAATGCGATCGGTCCGTCACCGGTGTCCACCACGCTGACCGCGACGTCCATTCCGGATACGTACGGCTCGATCAACGCGGTCGGATGGTACGCGAAGCAGCCCACCATCGCGGTCGCGAGCGCGGTCGCGTCCCGGACCACGGAGGTGCCCAGGCCGGAACCGCCCTGGGCCGGCTTCACCATCAGCGGCAGGCCGAAGCGGGACAGGAGCCGATCGAGCACCGCCCCGGCCCCGAGTTCGGTGAAGCGCTCTTGCGGCAGGGCGACCCAGTCCGGCGTCGCGATCCCGGCCTCCCGCAGCACTGACTTCGCGGTCGGCTTGTCCCAGGCCAATCGGGCCGCTTGGGCGTCTCCGCCCACGTACGGGACGCCGCACAAGTCGAGGATCGCCTGCAACGATCCGTCCTCGCCGGCGGCCCCGTGCAACGCGATCACGACCACGTCGGGCGGATCGGCCGCGAGCGACGGGAGAAGTGCCGCATCGACATCGCAGACCGTGGCGTCGACGCCGGCGGCGCGCAGGGCGTCAAGGACCCGCCGCCCCGACCGGAGGGACACGTCGCGCTCGTAGGACAGGCCACCCGCGAGCACCAGCACGCGTGGTTCGTTGACCGAGCCCGTACCCGTGGTCATGTCGTCTCCGGACCGGGCGCATCGGCGGTCCGCGACGACCGCGGACCACCGCTGGACGGGGTCCAGGTGACCGTGCCGGGACCGGACGCACCCGCGCTGACACCGAACGCCGATCGCAGCGCAAACTCCTGTTCGATCACTGCGGCCAGCCGGCGCACACCTTCGTGGATGCGCTCCGGCGGCGGGAACGAATAACACAGCCGGAGGTGTGCGCCGCCGGTGCCGTCCGCGTAGAAGCCGGTCCCGGGCACGTAGGCGACGCGTTCTGCGATGGCCCGCGGCAGCATGTCCTTGGAGTGGAGACCACCGGGCAACGTGAGCCAGATGTAGAAGCCGCCGGTCGGCACGGTCCAGCGCGTACCGGCGGGCATCAGATCGTGGAGGGCGGCGAGAGCGACATCTCGTCGCTCTCGGTACACCTCGCGGAACGTCTTGAGCTGCTGCTGCCACGGCATGGTCTCGAAATAGGTCGCGACGGTCGCTTGGGCGAATGCGCTCGGGCACAGGATCTGCGCCTCCGAGGCGATCACCAGCTTCTCCCGGACGGCGTGCGGCGCCAGGATCCAACCGACACGGAGGCCCGGGGCGAACGTCTTCGAGAAGGTGCTGACGTAAATGACGCCGTCCCGGCTGCGAGACCGGAATGCCGGCACCGTCTCCCCGTCGAAGCCGAGCAGGCCATACGGGTCGTCCTCGACGATCAGCAAACCGGCGGCCTGGCAGATCGCGAGGATCTCGTCGCGCCGACCGTCCGGCAACGTGACGCCGGCCGGATTCTGGTGAGCGGGCACCGCGTAGAGGAACTTGGCGCGCTTGCCGGCCTTGGTGACGGCGGCGATCGCTTCCGAGAGCGCGGCCGGGATCAGCCCTTCATCGTCCATCGGCACGTGTACGACGTCGGCCTCGGCCGCCTGGAAGACGCCAAGCGCGCCGACATAACTCGGACCTTCGGCGAGGACGACATCGCCGGGATCGAGGAAGACGCGGCTGATCAGGTCGATGGCCTGCTGGCCGCCCACCGTGATCACGACATCGTCCGGAGAGGCGCCGCTCGTGACATCGATGCCTGACAATGTCATCAGATCGCAGATGCGCTCGCGCAACGCCGGGTCGCCTTGGCCGATCCCGTACTGCAAGGTGGTTGCGCCGTGGGTCGATCCGAGTTCGGCCAGCATCGCGCCGACCGCGTCTAGCGGCAGGGCAGCCACGTAGGGCGATCCACCGGCGAGCGAGACGACCTCGGGCCGGTTGGCCACCGAGAACAGCGCCCGGATCTCCGAGGCGGTCATGCCGCGCATGCGCCGGGCGTACCGGTCGGTGTAGTCGTCGAGCGTCGTGCCGGTCGACATCGCGCCGGTCCTCCTCGCCTGCCTCACTTTCGGCGCGTCGTGTCACCACGCGTCGCCTTGTTCCCACGGAACGCTCGGGAGTCGCAAGGCTCCCGAGCGTCACGGTTCGCCGATCGTAGCCTGCGATCTCGACGACCATCGAGCCATTTGCCGGGTACGATCTTCTCTTGTTGAGGGGAGCGACCGAGATTCGCCCCCCACCTGTCCCAGGAGTCGGTCAGTGTCTCGACGCCTCGTCAATCTCACGCTGGACACGCTGGAGGACATCCCGCGGCCGTGCCGGCAGTGCGTTTATTGGGAACTCGACCCCGTCGCCGCACAACGTGCTTATGCCGCGGGCGCACCGGACCTGGAGAAAGAGGCCTGGGTCTCACAGACGCTGCTCGAATGGGGTTCGTGCGGGAAGCTCATCTACGTCGACGGGATGGCCGCCGGGTTCGCGATGTACGCGCCGCCGGCGTACGTCCCGAGGTCGATGGCGTTTCCGACCTCGCCGGTCTCGGCCGACGCCGCGTTGCTGATGACGGCACACGTAGTGGGAGCGTTCGCCGGTGGCGGGCTCGGCCGGATGCTGATCCAGGGCGTCGCTCGTGATCTGACGAAGCGTGGCATCCGGGCCATCGAGGCGTTCGGCGATGCCAAGCACACCGACCTCGACGAAGACGGCCAGCGGGACACGTCCGCGAAGCTCGGCACATCCGGGCGCTGCCTGGCGCCGGCCGACTTCTTCCTCGCGGTCGGTTTCAAAACGATCCGTCCGCACCGAAGCTATCCACGGCTACGGCTGGAGTTGCGGACCGCCCTGTCCTGGAAGTCGGATGTGGAATATGCGCTGGAGAAGCTGCTCGGCTCGATGAGCCCGGAGTCGATCCTGCGGCCGGTCCGGCCGGCCACGAGATCGACGGACGGCATCACGACCGGCTCGGCCTGAGCCCGATCACGGTCGGACGTCCAGGCTCGAGCTCAGTGCACCGCCGTGGGCAGCGCCGCCCGTAGCGTCGACACGTCGATCGAACCGGTCTTGACGTCCTGCTCGACGGGGAAGTACATGCGCTGCACCGCCGCGATCATCGCCTCGACGGTGCGATTGCGGAACGCGGGCTGCACGACGAGTTCGCGATCGCTCGACGACGTGAGGTAAGCCAGGTCGACCCGTACGGCGGGCATCCGCGTCAACCGCAGTAGATCCCACGACTTTGGATGCGTACGGCAGTCCTGAAGTCCCGTACGGGCGAGGATCTCGCGTTGTACGAGACCGGCCAGGCGCTCGCCGACGGTCGACACCTCGCCGTTTTCGGTGCCGTAGTGATAGGTCGCAACACCGTTGGCGGCGGGACTCGAGTTTCCGTCGAGGTGTATCGAGAGCAGCAGGTCGGCGCCGAGGTCGTTGGCGAGCTTCGCCCGCGTACGGTCGTCGATCGCATCGACCGGGCGTGGTCCGCGGGTCAGGAACACCCGCATGCCGGCCGCGGCGAGTCGGCCCTCGAGCCGGGTGGCGATGTCGAACGCGAGGTCGGCCTCGGTCCATCGCAACAGCCCGTCGGCGACGATTACACCGGGATCGGTGCCACCGTGGCCAGGATCGATCACGATCGTCTTGCCCACGAGCGTCGGGCCGGCGTGCCGGAATCGCTCGGCCTCTCGCAACGCCTGCGCATGTCCGCCGACGACCTTGCGACCGAGACGGCGGAGCGCGGTCATCGTCTGTGGACCGTACGCTCCGTCCGGCGCCAGGCCCACTTCGCGCTGGAAGCGGGCGACCGCCTTCGCCGTACGCTGGCCGAATACGCTATCGGAGCGGCCGACGTCGAAGCCCATCTCAAGCAGGCGCTCCTGGAGCTGCCGGACGTCGTCGCCGATCATCGGGTCGGGCATGGCATGAAAGAGCATGCGATCGCCCAGGGTCCACCGTGCGGCCTCGAGTGCCCGCCACGTCTCATCGCCGACCTTGCCGTCAATGTTCAGTCCACGGCTCTGCTGGAAGGTCCGAACGGCAACGTCAGTCGCGTGGTCGAACTCGGCATCGACGCCACCGGACGCGCTCGCGTCGAGGAGGTCGAGATGCGCCAGGATGGCGCGGATCTCGACGACCGCGGGGCCACGCTCGCCCTGGCGATACGAGTGCATCTGGACTCCTAGAGCTGGTGCGGTGGTGCGGCGTACGCGACCCGCGGTCGGTACACACCGCCGGCCGGGCGGGCCGGCGACTCGATAAGCCGGCGGGCCGGCGACTCTGTGACCGGGCGGGCCGGCGACCGGTCAGGGAATCGGGGACGTGATCGAACCCTCCTGCACCGTAGTGTCCCGCCTTCGTTCGTCCCATGCGGTGCCCGCTGACAGATCAGGTCAAACCGATTGATCGATCTTCAGCGGGACACCGGAACGATCTCAGCGGACATCCGTCGATCTTTTCGTCGGACGCCGGAAAAGCGGCCCCGGATCCACTTCGAGTTCCGGCGCATGGTTGCCGACCCAACATCCTAAATATCGCTTTGAGCGGTTCGCGTCGGGGGCGACGGTGTCTCACAACTCCGGAAATGGCGGAGCATGACAAAGGCCACCGGCTTTGGGAAGTCCCGGTGGCCCTTCGTCAGTGTCGCCGATGCGCGGCCGCGCCGCTTACAGCACGCCTTCGATCAGCCGTACCAGCGTGCTCTTGGGGTGGGCACCTGCTACCGACGTCACCGGTTCGCCGCCCTTGAACACCGTGAGCGTCGGTACGGACATCACGCGGTAGTCGCGTGCGGTGTTCGGGTTCGAGTCGATGTCCATCTTGACGATCTTCACCTTGTCGCCCATCTCGCTGGCGATTTCCTTGAGGACCGGC
>DASQPR010000012.1:0-3199 GCA_035643815.1 Micromonosporaceae bacterium
CACCTCAGCCCGCACATTCTCATCACGTTCCAAACCCTGTTCCCGCTCTTGCGCGACGGCGGCATCTACGCGGTCGAGGACATTCAGACGTCCTACTGGCCGGAATGGCGGGGCAGCGTCGACCGGCAAGATCCGAACACCAGTATGTCGATGCTGAAGGCACTCGCCGACGGCCTGAACTACGAGGAGTTCGTGGACGAGGACTACGAGCCGACGTACGCAGACCGCAACGTCGTGGCGGTGCACTTCTACCACAACCTCGTGATCATCGAGAAGGGCACGAACGCCGAGGGTACGAACAAGACGAGGGTGCTCAAGAAGCGCTACGGCCAGCCCTGACGCGAAACGTCGAGGCGGTTAGCGCGGCACCTCCGTGGCCAACACCGGGACCGCGTCGGCCAGCGCGGCTCGCCAGTCCCGGATCGGCGTCATTCCGGCCCGGTGCCATCCGGCGTGGCCGAGAACGCTAAACGCCGGACGGGCCGCCGCACGGACGTAGGCCGCACTCGTGGTCGGCCGTACTCGGGCTGGATCCGCACCGACCAACCGGAACGTCTCGCGGGCGAGATCGAACCAGGTGCCCTCGCCACTGCTGGTGCCGTGATAGACGCCGGCCGGCGCTGCACCGGTCACGGCGGCGCGGCCGAGGCGCGCCAGGTGGGCGGCGAGATCGCCGGTCCAGGTTGGCTGGCCGCGCTGGTCGTCCACGACGTCAATGGTGTCTTTCGTCCGTTCCAGAGCGATCATCGTACGGACGAAGTTCGGGCCGCCCGCGCCGTAAAGCCAGGCGGTCCGCACCACGTACCCCGTGTCGGGCAGTGTCGCGCGGACGGCCCTTTCGCCGGCCAACTTCGTACGGCCGTAGGCGTTGACGGGATCGGTCGGGTCATCCTCGCCGTACGGAATCGTGGCGGTGCCGGCGAACACGTAGTCGGTCGAGACGTGCAGCATCGACGCTCCGGCGCGCGCGCATGCCTCGGCCAGGTTGCGTGCGCCGTCGCCGTTGATCCGTAAGGCTTCCAGCTCACGTTCCTCGGCGTCGTCGACTGCGGTCCAGGCCGCGCAGTTCACGATGATGTCCGGGCGGTGCTGGCGCACGGCCGCCCGCACGCGGGCCGGATCCGTGATGTCCAGGGATCGTCGGTCGAGCCCGATTGCATCATCGCCGCTCGCCACCAGGTGGGCCAGCACGTCCTGACCGAGCATGCCGCCGGCTCCGGTAACGAGCCATCTCGGACGCGTGTCGGTCATCCGACCAGTGCCGCGCTGCCCTTGAGCGGCTCCCACCACGAGCGGTTGTCGCGATACCACGCGACCGTCTCGGCCAGTCCCGCTTCGAACGACGTCCGGGGTGCGTAGCCGAGTTCGGTACGGATCTTCGTACAGTCGACCGAATACCGCCGATCGTGACCCTTGCGATCGTCGACGTAGACGACACTGTCCCAACCGGCGCCGCACGCCGCGAGGAGCCGTTCGGTCAGGTCACGATTGGTCAACTCGGTGCCGCCCCCGATGTTGTAGATCTCGCCGGGCCGGCCACCTCGCCGTACGAGCTCGATCCCCTGGACGTGGTCGTCGATGTGCAGCCAGTCACGGACGTTGAGCCCATCGCCGTAGAGCGGCACCGTAAGACCGTCCAGCAGGTTCGTGATGAACAGCGGGATGACCTTCTCCGGGAAGTGGTGGTGACCGTAGTTGTTCGAGCAGCGGGTCACCCGTACGTCGAGGCCGTGCGTACGGTGATAGGCCAGCGCGATGAGGTCGCTGCTTGCCTTCGCCGCCGAATACGGCGAATTCGGCCGCAGCGGATCGGTCTCCGGCCACGAGCCATCGGCGATCGAGCCGTAGACCTCGTCGGTCGAGATATGCACGAAGGTGCCGAGCCCGTGGCGGAGAGCGGCCTCGAGCAAAGTCTGCGTCCCGACCACGTTCGTCTGGATGAACTCGTCGGCACCGCGGATGGAGCGATCGACATGGGATTCCGCCGCGAAGTGGACGACCTCGTCATGCGTGGCCACGAGACGATCCACCAGCCGAGCGTCGCAGATGTCGCCGTGCACGAATTCGAATCGATCGCTGTGCCGGACCGGGTCGAGGTTCGCCGGATTCCCGGCGTACGTGAGCTTGTCGAGCACAGTGATCGACACGTCCGGCGCGGCTTCGGCCGGCGAGTGGGCGCCTAGCACTGTCCGCACGTAGTGGGAGCCGATGAATCCGGCGCCCCCTGTCACCAGGATTCGCTTCGACGTCATGAGGAGATCTGCACCTTGCTGTGATCGCCGAGCACCAGGCGGTGCGCGGCCGGGACCGCCGGCGCCGGGGTCACCACAACGTTGCGGCCGATGAGGGACGCCTCGATCCGGCGTACGCCGGTGATCGACGAGTCGCGCAACACGATCGAGAATTCGATCTCGCTGCGCTCGATCCGGCATTGCTCCGAGACCGACGTGAACGGCCCGATATATGAATCCACGATGACGCAGTCCCGACCGATGATGACCGGGCCGACGATGCGGGAGCCGCTAACGCGCGCGCCCGGGTCGATCCGTACCCGCCCGATGATTTCGGTTGTGCTATCGACGGTGCCCTCGATGCACGGGTCGATCAGCTCGAGCACCGACCGATTGACCTCAAGCATGTCGGCGACGTTGCCGGTGTCTTTCCAGTAGCCAGTGATCCTGGTCGACCGGACGTCGAGATGCTCGTCGATCAGCCAGTGGATCGCGTGAGTGATTTCGAGTTCGCCGCGGTTGGACGGCTGGATCTTGCGAACCGCCTCGTGCACCGCCGGGGTGAAGAGATAGACACCGACCAGCGCGAGGTCGCTCTTGGGCGTCGGCGGCTTCTCCTCCAGCGACACGACCTGTCCCTGGACATCCAACTCGGCGACGCCGAAATCGCCCGGGTTTGGCACCTGGGTGAGCAGGATCTGGGCGGTCGGCCGGGACGCCCGGAATTCGTCAACGAGGGCCTTGATCCCACCGACGATGAAGTTGTCGCCCAGGTACATGACAAAGTCGTCGTCACCCAGAAAGTCGCGCGAGATCAGCACCGCATGGGCGAGCCCGAGCGGCTGGTCCTGCGGGATGTACGTGATGTCCAGGCCAAACCCCGAACCGTCGCCGACCGCCGCCTCGATCTCGTCGGCCGTGTCGCCGACCACGATTCCGACGTCGGTGATCCCGGCTGCGGCGATCGC
>DASQPR010000013.1:0-6520 GCA_035643815.1 Micromonosporaceae bacterium
TCGGTGACGACGGCAAGCATCGGGATGCCGGAGCCAGTGGCGTGCAACATCCGGCACGTCGCGCGAGCGTCGGCCAGGTCGGTCCGGGCGTCGATCATCACGACGTTCGGCGACGGGCCGGACATCAGCGTGCGGATGTCCCTAGCCGCTGTCCGGACGACGTGCGGAAGCAGATCGAGGGCCGGCAACACGGCCGCAGCCGAACCGCCCGGAGTCGCCGTCAACATCAAGATTTCCATAGGATCTCCCGTCTGCGTGCAACCGACTTCGCTGGCGGGTGAACAGGACCTCAGAGTAGCGGAGGAGATACGGAATGAGCCGGAAGCGCTCACCAGGTGGGCGCCACGAAACACAAGAATGGCCTGCCGGCGGCGTTTTCGAAGCCGGATGCCGTTGCTGAGCTGGGCGGACGGTGCCGGTGTGAAAATCGTCGCAAAGTCGTCCGCGTGATCGCCCGGAAATGCGGCCGTAACCTGCGACGATCCTCTGCGGGCGGAGCCGGCGGTCGCTATCGGCGGCCGGAAATGGCACCATCGGTGCGTGTCTTGGATGCCCGCTGGTGAGCCCCGCCGCGACGACGTCCGCCCGGACGGCGATCGCCGCGACGGCGAGCGCCCCGTCGCGTCCTCGATCTTCGATGTGCCACTCGACGAGGCGGAGTCCATCGACGCGCTCGCCGGGGCCGGTCGCCGTCGCCGCGCCCGCGGTGAAAAGGGCTACGAACGGGAGCTGGACGCCGACCTGCTGACCGACCGGGAGGACATCGTCCGGGTTCCGGTCGCGCCGACCAGTCGGCTCGTCAGCCTCGCCATCGCCGGCTTTGCTGGTTTGCTGGGGCTCGCCCTCGTCTCGGGCGCGTACCTCGTCCCGAAGACGTTCGCACTCATCATCTTCGGCGTACAGGTGCTGTTCGTGGTCACGTGGACGGTCGCGACCCGACCGGCCGGCGCCCGGATCGTGGCCGGCGTCGGGCTCGCCGCGGCGGTCGTCGCCGACCTGGCCGTCGCCTGGCCGACCCATGCGACGATCGCGCCCCTCGGATATGTGACGGCCGGCGCATTCGTTGCCGGCATGATCGGCCAGCTGGCCCGGCGCGACGGCCGGTCGCAGGTCGCGGAGAGCGTCGGTGCGACGCTCGTGATGGTGATCGGCGTGGTGGCGTACGCATCGCTGATCACGTTGTCGCGCAACGAGCTCGGCCCGGAATCGATCGCCGCTTGCCTGGCCGCTGCGACGGTCGCCTTGGTCGTCGCGCGCGCGCTCGATGCCATCGTCCCGTTCCCGCGCACCACTCCACAGGTCGCGCGAGGGACGATCGGGATCATCGCCGGTGCCATGGCCGGTACCATTGCGTCCGCTTTCGTGGCATCTGGCCTTGTTGGGTTGTCCCCGGGCCGTACCGTGTATGCGGGCCTCCTCACGGCGATCGCCGCGGTCCTCGCGGACCTCGGCGTCGGATATGCCGAGGCCAGCCGCGAGATCGACGGCGACGTGGGCTCGATGTGGCTGGTGCGGCACATGCAAGGTCCGCTCGGCGCGTTTGCGTTGGCCGCTCCCGTGGCATATGCGATGAGCGTGATGGTGTTGCTGCCCGCACTCAGTTGAGCCGGCGATCCTGGTTCATCCGGCCGGGCTCGATCTGGTGATCGGCCTTCGGCCGCACCCCGATGCGGAGGTTTTCTGTGGTACGAGCCGACCGACCCGAGCGGCGTCGCCGGGGCTGGCGGGTGCTGGCAATCGTCGTGCTCGTACTGATCGTTCTGCTGATCGCGGCCGACCGTATCGGTGTCGTCGTGGCCGAACGCGCGGTCGCGGACAAGGCTCAGACACAACTCGCGAGCGAGGACGTCACGATCGACGGCAAGCCGAAGGTCGACATCCATGGCTTCCCGTTCCTGACCCAGGTCGCGGCCGGCCACTATGACCGGATCGACATCTCGGTTCCGGATCCGTCCACCCGCGGCGTACGGCTGGACTCGCTCGCGGTCACGGCTACGGACGTGTCCGCGGATACGGGTGCCTTGGTCAACGGCAATGGCCGGATCGAGGCGAGCAAGGTGGTCGGCACGGGCAACCTCGGTTGGGCCGCCCTCAATCAGCTCATCGACCTCTCCGGTGTGAAGCAATACGGCATCGATCCATCCAAGATCACCATCGGCAGTACGGACAGCGAACACGTGCGCATCTCCGCACCGGCGAGCTTCCGGGGCCAGACATTCACTATCCAGGCCATCGGTTCGATCTCGGTAAAGAACAACGTGCTCCACGTGGCCGTGTCGAACGTCACAGCAAGTGACACCCCGTTGCCACAGGTGCTACAGCCGACCCTTCGGGCGATCGCCAATCAGCTGACCTTCGACGTACGCATCCCGCAGCTGCCGTACCGGCTATCGCTGGACAGCGTCCGGGCGACCTCGGGCGGGATTGCCATCACCGCGAGCGCACAGAATGTGGTCCTGGGCGGCTGATATACGCGCGGCATGGCGGTGACGCCCCGCGCCGGGGGCCCGTCGGTGCTCGCCGGTTGGCCAGACGCGGTGTGATCCGCTTCCCAGCTATTGCAATCGTCGTCCTGATGCGTGGACGTTCGACCGTTCGGTGGCCTGTCTGGGCCATCGGGCTGGTGTTAGGGTGGGTAACCGTGAGCCCGCTCGACGCAACCCACAGCGCAGCTTCCTGCGCCGCCTTCGACGCACGAATGTGCGGCGACGGTGAGGGCATGTCGGCGCCGGCCATGAGCGTGGTTCTGCCCATGCTCACCAAACGCCGCCCGGTCGATTTCTGCCTGGTCGCGGCGAGCCTCTGTCGCTGTTGCTGATCTTCGCCGGCCGCCTCGACGCCACTGGGACGTGGCTGTTCGCGCGTCTTCCGAGCGCTTGACGCGGCCAGCCGCTAGGCACTGACAGCCGTACCGGCCGGACAAACCATCCCGCGGCAATGCGGCCGCTCGCACGCATCCATCAGCATTCCGTTCCCGCTTTCCGGCGGACCTTCGGCGCACCCGCCGCCGCCGCAACCACCGCATCGAGAGGCATCCATCATGGGTCGCGAATCCGTCCTGGTCTCCGCCGACTGGGCCGAAAAGAACCTCGACACGCCGGGCATCGTCTTCGTCGAGGTCGACGAGGACACGTCCGCATACGACACCGGGCACATCCCGGGCGCCGTCAAGCTCGACTGGCGTAAGGACCTGCAGGACCAGGTCCGACGCGATTTCGTCAACCAGGAGCAATTCCAGGCGCTGCTATCCGCAAGGGGCATCAGCAACAACGACACCGTCGTGCTCTACGGCGGCAACAACAACTGGTTCGCCGCGTACGCGTACTGGTACTTCAAGCTCTATGGGCACGGTGACGTCAAGCTGGTCGACGGTGGCCGCAAGCGCTGGGAGCTCGATGGTCGGCCGCTGACCACGGAACTGCCCGACCGCGAGGCGACGCAGTATGTCGCCAAGTCGCAGGACACCACGCTCCGGGCGTTCCGCGACGAGGTGGTGGCCGCGATCGGTAACAAGAACCTCGTCGACGTACGGTCGCCGGACGAGTACGCGGGCCGCCTTAACGCGCCGGCGCATCTTCCGCAGGAGCAGGCGCAGCGTTCGGGTCACGTACCCACCGCGCTGTCGGTGCCGTGGAGCAAGGCGGCCAACGAAGACGGCACGTTCAAGTCCGACGACGAGCTGCGCGAGATCTACAAGGCCGCCGGCCTGGACGAGTCGCGCTCGACGATCGCGTACTGCCGTATCGGCGAGCGTTCGTCGCACACCTGGTTCGTCCTGCACGAGCTGCTCGGCCTCGGCGACGTCAAGAACTACGACGGATCCTGGACCGAATACGGCTCGCTTGTGGGCGTGCCGGTGGCCCTCGGCGACGAGCCGGGGAGTGCCTCATGAGCCAGTCTTCCGCCGTCGATGTTGCCGGATGCGGCGCACCCGAGCAGGGCGACCCGTTGCCGGCGAGCGTCGACATCGCCAAGGAAACCGTGATCAGCGGCAGCGTCCAGAGCACCGATGGGCCTGTCGGTGGGGCTTACGTGCGCCTGCTCGACTCGTCGGGCGAGTTCACGGCCGAGGTCGTCACGTCGGCGGCCGGCCAGTTCCGCTTCTTCGCGGCGCCCGGCAACTGGACGATTCGCGCGCTGTCCCGTTCCGGCAACGGCGATCTCGTCGTGTCCGCGGACCGTGGACTCAACGACGTCACGATCAAGGTCGCCGAGTAGTCCACTTTCGGTAGACGGGGCGCGGACTCGACGGTCCGCGCTCCGTTCATGTGCTCAGCAATCCGTGCTGAGCGCGTGGCGCTCGGCCGAGATCGCAAGCTCAGCGCTCAGTGCTCGGCGCGCGGCGCTCGCCCGAGATCGCGATGATGTTGGGCAAATGCACCTATCGCGCCGCGTGGATGCGTGTACTTGCCCAACATCACCCGCGACAGGGCCCGGCGACCGAGGCCGGCCGGTGTCGAGGGAGATCGCGAAAGACGCTGCCGAGGCGCCGGACGAACATGCCGCGCTGCGGCACTGCGGTGGTTTCATTGGCGGGTGACCCAGGAGCCGCCTTCGGCGCCGGCATCGCCGCCCGCGGGCGATCGGGCGTCCGGCGACGTTCCGCCCTATCCGGCGCCCCCGCCGGGCTATGTCTGGGCGCGCCCGACGCCGCCACCGGCGACGGAGCCGACCCGTCGGTTGCCGCTCTGGCTCAAGATCGTGACGGTTGTTTGGATCGCGGCTCTTGCGATCGGCGGCGGCTGGTACGCCTTGCACGGCAAGCCGTCGGTGCGCGAACAGACGACGATCGGCCAGGCGCGGCCGGTGGTCGACCAGGCCATCGTCGATGTGGTGGCCGCGGCCGGTGGCGGCCCCGTGGTCGCGGTGACCGGGTTCGATCGGATCAAAACCTGCAAGATCACGCCCGTACGGTCGGGGGCCGATTTCCGTCGCATCGTCGACCTTTACACGTCACCGGGCACCGAATCGGCGATCCTGCACATGATCGCGTCCGGTCTGCCGGCCCGATATCACGCGCAGGCGGGGTCGTCGGGGAAACTCACGCTCGACGCGGACGCCGGCGATTACGTCGCCGTTGACGGGTCCGTACCGGCATCGGGCCGAGTGCGGATCGAGGCGGCCACCGGGTGCCGGCCCGTCGGCGGCGCCTCCGTCCGGGAGCCGTCGCCGCCGGCTGGGTCGGCTCCGGTGGCCGCGATCGCTCGCGTCCTCGGTGCGCTCGGCCGACCGGCCGCCTCGTACGCGACCGTGGCCGACCTCGCATGCCCGTCGGGCGGCTCGCTTCGCAGCGTGGCGGCCACGCTGCCGCCGGGCTCCGCGCCGGCGTCGCTCGCCACGACGCTCCGCGCGCTCGCGGCCACTCCCGCCCAGGCGAGCCGGACGACGTACGCGTTCCGATCGGGCGCCGTCGACGTCGTGACCGTCGCGGACCCGAGGAGCCACGCCGTGACCGTCACCGCGACGACCCGCTGCTCGACCTAGCTGGGTTGGCCGTCGTCGCGCTGCACACTTGGCCGCGCACGTGTCAGTAGACGAGCGCCTGCACGTCATCGGCGACGGCTTCCTCGACGAACGCGGCCGCGCCGGCGATCCGTACCCCCGGAATGACCGCGTCCGGCATGATGCCGCGACGCGCGGCGCACTGCGTGCACAGCGTGACCGTGCCGGCGGCGAGTACGGCACTCAGCAGATCCTCGAGTGGCGCGGAGTGCGGCAACTCGAAGTCCGCGGCCCGACCCGGTAGCGCAAACCACGCCGACTCGCCCGTGAGCCACAACGACACGTCGACGCCGGCCGCCGCCGCCGTCGCCGCTACGGTGAACGCCTGCGAGCAGCGCTCCGGAGCGTCGGCTCCGGCGGTCACTTTGATGACAAGCCTGCGACTCATGCGCCACAGCATAGGATCTCGGTTGTGGTGACCGAGATCGGATTCGTGAGCCTGCTCGTCGCCGGGTTCGGAGCGCTCGCCGGCGGCCTGATCTTCGTTGCGGTTCGAGTCGCGAGGGGGCGTTGGTGACCGAGAACCCGCAGCAGGCGCCGCCGTGGCTGAACGCGCCGCCGGTCGGTCCGTCGCCGTTTGAGGACGTTCATGACTTGCGTACGGGCCCGGATCTGCACCCGGCACTGCTCGGCCTCCTGCCGTACGTCGGAGTCTGGCGTGGCCGCGGGGTCGGCGGATATCCGACGATCGAGGACTTCCACTACGCGCAGGAGATCCGGATCAGCCATGACGGGCGCCCGTTCCTCGCCTACGAGTCGCACGCCTGGATCATCGAGGAAGACGGCACGCCGGTCCGGCCCGGCGCGCGCGAGGTCGGCTGGATCCGGCCGGTGCTAGTCGACGACCGGGTCACCGATGAGGTCGAGGCGTTGTTCACGCTCCCGACGGGGATCATGGAGCTGCACGTCGGCACGGTTGACGGCCTCAAGTTGGAGCTCGCGACGGACGCGGTCGTTCGGACGGCCACGGCCAAGAACGTGACGGCCGGACATCGCCTGTACGGAATCGTCGAGGGCG
>DASQPR010000014.1:0-3111 GCA_035643815.1 Micromonosporaceae bacterium
TCCGTACCTTCTCCGATGCCCGGTTGGCGGCGCTGGCCGGGGCGGCCACCGTACCGGTGGTCAACGCGCTCACCGACGGATTCCACCCGTGCCAGTTGCTGGCCGACCTGCTCACGATCCGTCAGCTGTACGGCTCGACGCAGGGCCGGACGCTGGCGTACGTCGGCGACGGCGCGTTCAACATGGCCAACTCTTACGCTCTGGCCGGAGCGGCGGCCGGCATGCACGTTCGGATCGCCGGGCCGGCGGGATACCAGCCGGATCCGGCACTCGTGGCTCGGGCCCGCGCGATCGCGTCCTCGACCGGCGGCTGGGTCACCGTCACCGACGACCCGTACGAGGCGGTACGCGACGCCGACGTGGTGGCGACGGACGCATGGACGTCGATGGGCCAAGACGGCAGCGCCGAACGGGTCGCCATTCTCACGCCGTACCAGCTGAACGCCGCCCTTCTGGCCGCGGCCAAGCCGGGCGCGGCCGTGCTGCACTGCCTGCCGGCGCACCGCGGCGAGGAGATCACCGACGAGGTAATCGACGGTCCGCAGAGCGTGGTCTTCCAGCAGGCGGCCAACCGCGTGCCGGCGCAGAAGGCTGTGCTTGCCTGGCTGTTGCGGCAGGCGCGAAACGAGGCCAACACCCGCACCGGCGGCGGGACGTCAAACGGGGGCAGGAACACGCAAGGCGGGTCGGTCGTGTCGTTAGTTGGTTCGGCCGCATGACCGCCCCCGCGTTGACCGCCAGCAAGGCGGCCCGCCACGCCCGCATCGTCGCGCTGATCCGCGGCCGGACCGTCCGCGCGCAGACCGATCTGGCCGAGTTGCTCGCCGCCGAAGGTATTCAGATCACGCAGGCCACCTTGTCGCGTGATCTAGACGAACTTGGTGCGGTGAAGGTTCGCACCGGCGACGGCACGTCGGCGTACGTGATCCCGGAGGACGGCAACGCGGCGCTACGGCCGGCCGAGGCCACCCCGGCAAGGCTGCAGCGACTGCTGCGCGAGTTGCTGACCGGTGTCGACGCCAGCGGCAACCTGGTGGTGCTGCGTACGCCACCGGGGGCCGCGCAGTTCCTGGCCAGCGCATTGGATCGCTCCGGCCTGGTGGACGTGGTCGGCACGATCGCCGGCGACGACACGATTCTGGTCGTGGCGCGCGACGAGACGGCGGCCGCCAGCACCGCCGGCGCGACGCTCGCCGCCAAATTCTCCGCCTGGTCCGCCGGGCCCGCAGGCACTGAGGCGCCCTGATCCGACTCGTTCCGACGACACACCACACTCCGACGAAGCAGAGAAAGGCAGCACCGATATGACCGAGCGGGTGGTTCTTGCGTATTCCGGAGGGCTCGACACGTCCGTGGCCATCCCGTACCTGGCCGAGCGCATGGGCGCCGAGGTGATCGCGGTCGCGGTCGACGTTGGCCAGGGCGGCGAGACTGGGTTCAATCACAACGAGATGGAAGTCATCCGCAAGCGCGCGCTCGCCTGCGGTGCGGTCGAGTCGGAGGTCATCGACGCGCGCGACGAGTTCGCCGCGGACTACTGCTTCGGCGCGATCCGCGCCAACGCGCTCTACATGGACCGGTATCCGCTGCTGTCGTCGCTGTCCCGCCCGTTGATCGTCAAGCACCTCGTCGCGGCGGCGGCGCGCCACGGCGGCACGGTCGTGTCGCACGGCTGCACCGGCAAGGGCAACGATCAAGTGCGGTTCGAGGTCGGCATCGGCGCGCTCGCGCCGGACCTGAAGGTCGTGGCGCCGGCTCGGGACTTCGCATGGACGAGGGACAAGGCCATCGCGTACGCGGAGAGCCTGGGTCTGCCGATCGAGACGTCCAAGCGGTCCCCCTACTCGATCGACCAGAACGTGTGGGGTCGCGCCGTCGAGACCGGCTTCCTGGAAGACATCTGGAACGGACCGGTCGAGGACGTGTACGCCTACACCAGCGATCCGTCCGCGCCTCGTGATCCGGACGAGGTCGTGATCACGTTCGATGCCGGTGTGCCGGTCGCGATCGACGGCGAGACCGTCACGCCGTATCAGGCCATCGTCGAGATGAACCGGCGCGCCGGCGCACAGGGCGTCGGCCGGATCGACATGGTCGAGGACCGGCTCGTTGGCATCAAGAGTCGCGAGGTGTACGAGGCGCCCGGCGCCATCGCGCTGATCACGGCGCACCAGGAACTGGAGGCGGTAACCGTCGAGCGCGACCAGGCCAGGTTCAAGAAGTCGGTCGACCAGCGCTGGGGCGAGCTCGTGTACGACGGCCTGTGGTTCTCGCCGCTGAAGGAGTCGCTGGACGCGTTTATCGCCGACACTCAGCGCTATGTCTCCGGCGAGATCCGGATGACGCTGCACGGCGGTCGGGCCACCGTCACCGGTCGGCGCTCGGAAGCGTCGCTCTACGACTTCAGCCTCGCGACGTACGACGAGGGAGACCTTTTCGACCAGTCGCTGGCCAAGGGCTTCGTCCAGCTCTGGGGTCTGCCGTCCCGGCTCGCGTCGGCCCGCGACTCGCGGCTCGGCGGCTGACTGACCGCTCGTCCACGGACCGGGCCGACGGCGCCCTGGTCGGGCCGACCATCTTGGAACTGCTGGAGGAGACTGTGGTCGTGAGCGACCGCGTAACGAGCGACACCGGGACCGAGCCAGGCGAGACCGGAAACGCCGCGTCAAGGCGGACCAGCCTGTGGGGTGGCCGCTTCTCCGGAGGGCCGGCCGAAGCGCTCGCACGCCTTTCGGTCAGCGTGCAGTTCGACTGGCGACTCGCGCCGTACGACATCGCCGGGTCACGCGCGCATGCCCGCGTCCTGGCCCGGGCGAATCTGCTGACCGCCGACGAACTCGGCCGGATGCTGGCGGCGCTGGACGACCTCGAGGCGGCCTGTGCGTCGCGGCAGTTCGTGCCGACCGCTGACGACGAGGATGTGCACACTGCGCTCGAACGCGGGCTGCTCGAACGTCTCGGCACGCTCGGCGGCAAACTGCGCGCCGGTCGTTCCCGCAACGACCAGGTCGCCACCGACCTGCGGCTCTACCTGCGCGACCACGCCCGCGGGTTGGCGGTCGTCCTGGTCGAACTGGCCGCCGCCCTCACCGAGCAGGCGGCCCGCAACGT
>DASQPR010000015.1:0-6878 GCA_035643815.1 Micromonosporaceae bacterium
GTTGGGCCGGATCGCCGTGAATCCGACCGAAGTAGACTCGTTCCTCCTCACGCGCATCGTCGACGACATCGGCGACCTCGAACCCGCCGAGCGTCGACGAATCCTCGAATTCACCTCGCGCGGACTTCGATTCCGGCACGAGATCGCGCGTCGGGTCGTCGAGGCGTCGTTGTCCGACGCGCAACGCGTGGCGTGTCATCGGCTGGCGCTCGCCGCGCTCGTGGCGAGGCGGGCCGAGCGGTCGTTGCTCGTGCACCACGCGATCGGTGCGCGTGATTACGATGCGGCGGCGACGTTTGCGGCCGGTGCCGCGATCGAGGCGTCTCGTGCCGACAGCCACGTCGAGACCGAGGCGTACGCGCGGACGGCACTAGAGCATGGCCGGAGCCTCCCGGCGGCCGAGCGCGCGCGTATGCACGGGCTGGCCGCCCGGGCTTCGTATGCCCTCAACCGTTTCGGCGAGGCCGGCGACGCCGCCGACCGAGCTGTGGCGGCTTGGGATTCCAACGGGGCGTCGCCCGAGGAGTTGGCGAACGCGCTGCTCCTCTCGGCGCGCATCAGTACGCTGCTTGCCCAGCCGATCGTGGGTCGCGGCAAGGCGCTACGCGCGATCACCATCCTGCAGCCACTCGGGGCCAGTCATGATCTGGCCCTCGGCTACAGCACGCTCGCCGCGCAGGACGCGTTGCGAGCCGACTTCGACGTGGCCCGCACCTGGTCGGAACGTGCTTTGGAGGTGGCGTACACCACCGGAAGCGACGATGTCGTGTCGCATGCGCTCGGCTATCGGGGCGTCGCGAAGTGCTCCGCCGGGGACGATTCCGGTCTGGATGACCTGCGATCCGCCGTCGAGATCGCAACTCGCATCGGTCACGCCGACTATCTGACGGTGGCGGCGCACAACCTAGCGGTGATGTTGATGCGCTCGGGACAGGTCCTAGCGGCCAAGCCCCATCTCGAGACGGCCGATCGGGTCGCGGCGGAACACCGCCTCGAGACGGCGCGGTTCCGGATCTCCGCTCAGCAATGCTTCGTGCTGATGTGGGAAGGACGATGGGACGAGGCCGAAGCGCGCCTTCGCGATCTCGTCGGATCCGGCACGGACGCCGGGGCCAACGCCGTGAACCCGTTGGCATTCCTTGGCCGGCTCCTGGCCCGGCGGGATGATCCGGCCGCGGCCGGCCTCATCGAGCGCGCCGGTGTGCTGGCCGCCGCGAGCGGCGAGGACCAGAAGAGCGCGGTCGCGGCGGCCGCGAAGTTGGAGTTGCTGTGGCTCAGGGGAGACGCGGCAGGAGTGCGAGCGATCGGCACAGATCTGCTGTCCCGGTCCGGTCACGCCCAGCATCGTCTGCTACACGCCGAAGCGTTGCGTTACCTGCGCCGAATTGGTGGCGAGGTGGCGGCGTTTCGGGGATGTCCGGCGCCGTTCGCGGCCGGGATCGCCGGCGACTGGGAGCGCGCGGCGGCACTGTGGCAGGAGGCGGGGAATCCGTACGAGCAGGCGTGGGAGCTGAGCGATTCACCCGACATCACGGTAGTCCTGCGAGCGCTCAGCATGTTCGATCGGCTCGGTGCCAAGGCGGCCGCGTCGATGGTTCGCCGCCGACTGCACGCGGCCGGGGTGCGCGGGGTGCCACGGGGGCCGCGTACGACGACGCAGGCCAACCCCGGTCGACTGACCGATCGGCAGCTCGAGATCCTCGGCCTCCTCGACGAGGGCGCCACCAACGCCGAGATCGCCGATCGGCTGTTCCTGTCCCGGCGGACCGTCGACAACCATGTGTCGGCGTTGCTGCGCCGGCTCGGTGTCACGTCCCGCCGCGATGCGGCCGATGCCGCCGCCGGCATCGGGCAGCGAGCCGGCCAAACATAGGTATCCCACGACGCTAAATTGAGTATCGGCGGCGCCCATGAAGTCCAGACCACCGGCCGATGATGCTCGACATGAAGCGTCTCATCGATCGCCCCGTCGCGCTGCCTCTTGACGTCGGCCGGCCGATGGGGCGATCAGAACCAGAATCCGTTGCCGGTACGGACATCGGTTCGTCGAGTGCTGACCCGGATCTCGTGTCCCGCATTCGCGACAGTGTGATTGGCGACGGCGACATCCTGGACGGTCCGTACGGGCCGCGCCGGATCACGTACGCGGACTACACCGCGTCCGGGCGCTCCCTGACCTTCGTCGAGGACTACATCCGCCGAGCCGTCCTGCCGACGTACGCGAACACGCACACCGAGAGTTCGGCAACCGGCCTTTACACGTCATCGCTGCGGGAAGATGCTCGTCGGTTGATCCACCGAGCCGTCAACGGATCACCCGAGGATCTGGTGATCTTCTGCGGCTCCGGTTCGACCGCCGCCGTCGACAAACTGACCCGGCTTCTCGGGCTGACGGTCACCGGCGCGACACGCGGCCTCGATCGTCGCGACAGGCCGGTCGTCCTGGTCGGACCGTTCGAGCACCACTCCAACGAACTTCCGTGGCGCGAATCCGCCGCCGAGGTCGTCGCGATCGGCGAGGACGATCACGGACACATCGACGTTGTCGACCTGCGCCGGCGGTTGGCCGAGTTCGCGGATCGCCCGCAGGTGATCGGTGCGTTTTCGGTGGCCTCCAACGTGACCGGGATCCTGTCGGATACGGACCAGATCTCAGACTTGTTGCACGAACACCGAGCACTCGCGGTGTGGGACTACACGGCGGCAGCACCGTACGTGCCGATCAGTATGGCTCCCAGCCGTCCCGGCCGGCGCGATGGGAAAGATGCGATCGTCTTCTCGCCGCATAAGTTCATCGGTGGGCCGCAAACGCCCGGCGTCCTGGTCGTACGCCGGGATCTGGTGACCGGCGAAGTGCCGACCGTCCCCGGCGGCGGAACGATTGCGTTTGTCGATCCGAACGGCGCGCTGTACATCGACGATCCGATCGCCCGAGAGGAGGGCGGCACACCGGCGATCGTCGAGTCGATTCGGGCCGGTGTCGTGGTCGCGCTCAAGGAAGCCGTCGGAACGGACCTCATCGCGGAGCGGGAAGACTTCTGGTGGCGGCGCGCCCGGCAACGCTGGAGCCGCAACCCGGCCATTGAGATCCTCGGCAATCTCGACGCGGCGAGACTGCCGATCGTGTCGTTCCGCATCCACCGCCAGGGAGGGATCCTGCACCACAACTTCGTCGTCAGCCTCCTCAGCGACTTGTTCGGCCTCCAAGCCCGCGGCGGCTGTTCCTGCGCGGGGCCGTACGGGCATCGCGTGCTCTCAATAACCCCGGCGAGATCCGCGGCGTTGCGGGCGCAGGCGGCCCGCGGGTATCTGGGGATCAAGCCGGGGTGGGCCCGGGTGAACTTCAACTACTTCATCTCCGACACCGTCGGAGACTTCATCATCGAGGCCGTGGACCTCGTCGCGCGCCACGGCCATCGCCTCCTTGCCGACTATTCGTTCGACCCGCACAGCGGGCACTGGCGACACGGCGGGAATCGGCCCGCCGCCCGGATCGACGTCACCGACGTGCTGAGTCGGTCGCGCATTGGCCGCCCGGCGGCGGGCGAGGACGCCCTCGCCGGTTATTTGGACGAGGCCGAGTGCCGCCTGGCCGGTCGACCCGACCTCCTCATCGACGGTCCGAGCGGGCTTCCGCCCGAACTCGAAGATCTGCGCGAGTTCCATCTGCCGGCGTCGTGCCTCGACGGCGTACGGGTGCCGTAGCTGGAGCGATCCGCCCCGGGATCCGGCCGAGACCGGCTGCAGCGGAGGCCCACGACATGGTGGCGTGGGCTATCCGAAATGGACGATTCGGCAGCGGCGTGCGGCCATCTCGCAACGGCCGGTCCGGGCAACGACATCGAAGCGTCGCCATCACTGCGCCCGCCGGGCCGGAGTAGTCGATACCAAATCGACGCCCGCGGCGCGCAACACCGTCGATGCCTTGAGGGTCTTTCCTGGTGTGAGCCTGCTGACCGCGACACGCACAAAACGACGGTCGCCCCACGACGAGCCGCCAAACGGCGCGGCTGGAGGCGTCAATGAGTGAGACCACGAGTCGGCCGAGCGCGGACGAATCGCGAGGTTCCGCCGGCGCCACCGCCGCGGTCGCCATCGGGTCGCCGCCGCATCCCCACGGCCGGACCGAGCGCGAATTCACCGTCCGGGAGCGAACTCAGACGTCGATGGTGGTGTCGCGCGGTCAACCATCCGCCGAGACTCTCGCCGTCATCGACGTATCCGATGGGCACGGATGAGATCGGACACGACTACTTCGCGCTGGTCCTGCGCGGCGCGCGACAGTCGTTGAACATCGCGTTCATCGTTGCGTTGATGTCCAGTGCGTTCGGTGCGCCGTACGGCGCCATCGCGGCGCACTTCGGCGGCAAAATCGACGGCGTGATGATGCGCATCGTCGATGTCATTCTCACCCTTCCGTTTATCGTCATCACCGGTGCACTCGCCGAACACTACGGTGGCACCTGGTACACGGTGGCGTTCCTGCTCGGGGTGACCGGGTGGGTGATCAACGCACGCGTCACCCGCGGTCTATTTTCCCTGCACCACGATCGTGCTGATCTGTCTGTGCATCAATTTCATCGGCGACGGTATGCGCGATGCGCTCGACCCGCGCCAGACCAGACAGCGGCGGTGAGGCGGGCACGTCGTAGGGGAGCGGCCGCGTCCACCAAGCGGGTCGAGCAGGACAGGGACCGGATCGCATACGCGTCAGGTGGCGTCGCGGTCCGGGTCGCCCGGCTCGACCGCTCCGACAGCGAGCCGATCGAATTCGTCGAGCCCACCGTTCCAGAGGAAGTCGGACGTCTGCGTCAGGGCGATCGCGATCAGGTCGCGGCTCGGATCGTTGAACCAGGTGGTGCCATAGCCGCCACTCCAGCCGTACTGACCCGGCGTGAGACCGTTGTCCGTGGGGCGGGTGACGACGGCCATTCCGTACCCCCAGCCCTGGTTTCCGAGTAGCAGACCGGCGGAGCTGATCTGGTCGTCGCTGAGATGGTTGGTGGTCATGGCTTCCACCGACGCGGCCGAGAGGATCTGCTGGCCGTGGTGGCGACCGCCGTCGCGAAGCATGCGTGCGAACGCGTGCAGGTCGTCGATCGTCGACAGCAGCCCGCCGGATCCGGAGGGGAACGCGGGCGGCGACGTCCACGTATCGGCCGCGGTGAGCGTCTGCGCCGCGAGTTTCCCGGTCGCCTGGTCGGACATGTATTGGGTCGGCATTCGCGCCGCGTCCTCCGGCGTCGTCTCGAATCCGGTGTCCACCATCCCGAGCGGCCCGAACAGGCGGTCACGGAGCACGTCGCCGAGCGTGGCTCCGCCCGCGCGAGCCACGAGAACTCCGAGGACAAGCGTGCCGACGTTGTAGCGCCAACGTTCGCCCGGCTGATCCATCAGCGGCAGAGAACCGAACAGCCGCATCCACTCGTCGGGCGCGTGCGGTGTCCGCGGATCGGGAGCGCCGAGCGTCAGGTCGAGCGAGTCGGCCGCGTGCACGATCGGGTAGGGCGGATTGAACTCGGGTTCGGTGATCTGTCCGAACCCGAGACGCAACGTCAATAGGTCGTCGACAGAGATCGATCGGTTGGCCGGCACCGTGTCGTCCGTCGGTCCATCGATGCGACGAAGCACGCGGCGGTCGGCCAGCTCCGGCAGCAGCCGATCGACCGGGTCGTCGAGCCGGATCCGGCCCTCCTCCACCAGCAGCATGGTCGCTGCGGCGACGATCGGCTTGGTGAGCGATGCGATCCGGAACAGAGTGTCGCGTCGCATCGGCGCGTCGGAATCGAACGCGACCGTTCCGATCGGATCCACGTGGACGGCATCGCCGCAAGCGACCATGGTGACCAGGCCAGGCAACTCACGACGGGCGACTCGTTGCGCCATGGCGTCATGCAGGCGAGCGACTCCGCTGTCGGTCAGGTGTGCGGGCATGGCCCCAGCTTTTCACACCGCCGGCGGCGGTTCAGGACGCTTCGAGCCGGTCTCGAAGAGTCTTCAGATCGGCGCGTACGGCGGCGATATCGGTCGCGAACTCGCTGTCGCTCATGCCGACCCGTTGTCGGATGGTGAACACGACTTCGCATCGGTCGCCGTCCGCGATGACTCGCATGGGGTTGTATACCGTCTCACCGGACGGCATCGTGACGATGTGGTCCAGCACGCCATATGGGTTCGGCGACGCGAAGTCGATGGTGATCTGACCCATCGGGGAGTCGGTGACCCAGCTGGGACCGTCTGGCTTCAGCGGTGCGCTGGCCAGGCCGGCCGCCCATTCGGGCAGGTGGGTCGGGTCGGAGGCGTAGGCGTAGACGACGTCGACCGGGCGGTCGATAGCGACAGTGATGTGTTCGGTGGCCATAGCCCGATGGTCGCACGGGACCCCGACACCCGCTGATCGTCGGCGGTTGATTCGGCCGTCCCGAGTGCCATTTCGAGCACCCCTTTTGGCACGGTCGAAAGACGGTCAGCGCTTCGACGCATGGTGGGCAGCGCCGGGGGATAACCGGGCACAATCGGGCATTTTTGTTACCAGAACGCAATTGGAGGCCGTTGCGTAGGCGGTCAATGAGCACAAAACTCAGTCCACCGGGCACCAACGGACTTCGATCCACACGGGAACGGGCATCCGAGCGCAGGGGGTGAGAACACTGAATGTATGTGATCGAACGACGCCAGTGGCTCATCGAACACGCGCGGCGGACCGGCCGGGTCGACGTCGCCGAGATGTCGGCCGAACTCGGCCTCGCACCGGAGACCATCCGTCGAGACCTGAAGGACCTGGAGCGCCAGGGCCTGGTCCGGCGGGTCTACGGCGGAGCGGTTCCGATCGAGCGCCTCACGTTCGAGAGCGCCTTGTCGGTGCGAGCGACCCGCCG
>DASQPR010000016.1:0-6107 GCA_035643815.1 Micromonosporaceae bacterium
TCACCTCCCGAGCCGATCGAGACGCAGCGCCGAGCCTGGCGTGACCTGGCGTCCTGGGGCGCACTGGTGGCCGTCGGTCTCGGCTTCACCGCGCTCGCGGTGCACAGCGGGGCCAGACTCGGCACGGCGAGCGCACCGTTCCTGGGTGCGTACCGATTTCAGTTGACTCCGCTGTCCCTGCTGGCCCCGCTGGTTGCGGTGCTCGTCGTGGCGGTTGCCGTAAGCGGCGCGCTCGACCGGCTCCGCTGGCGGATCGTCGTCACGCTCAGCTATCTCGCGGCGCTCGCCTGGGCATTCTCGCTCGCCCTGGCCGACGGGGCGAGCGGGCTGACCCGGTCACTGCGCAGTCAGATGAACTACGCGCCCGACATCGCCTCCCTCGACAACCATCCCCTGCACTACATCGCCACCTACACCGCCAACATCGAGTCGCACACCTTCGCCGCGCGCGGCCATCCACCCGGCTCGGTGCTGCTGCTGTGGGGCATCCAGCGAGCCGGGGTCACCGACCTGGTCACGGTCGGGGTGCTCATCACGGTGCTCGGCGTGTTGACCGTGCCGCTGGTGTTGCATTCGGTGCGGGACGTGTGTGGCGAGGCGACCGCCCGGCGTTACATCCCGATCCTGGTGCTCGCGCCGTACGCGATCTGGGTCGCGGTCAGTATGGACGGAGTCGTCGCGACGCTTGGTGCGCTGGCCATAGCGGCCGGCGTGCACGCGAGCGGTCGGGGGCGCCGCGGTCGCCCGGCCGCCCTGTGGTCGGTGCTTTGCGGCGTACTGATCGGGCTCGCCGGCATGTTCGCCTATTCGGTCGTGTGGCTCGGCCTCGCGGTCGTGCTGCTCTACTTCGCCCGCCGGCGGCCGTTCCTGAATATCGGGACCGGACTCGGTGCACTGGTGCCGGTGACCGTCGCGAACCTGCTTGGCTTCAGTTGGTTTTCCGGACTCGTCGCGGCCGGCTACGACTTCCAGACACGGATCGAACCGTATCGGTCGGCGCTGTGGTGGAGTCTCATCAGCCTCGTCGCGTTGATCATCGCGTGTGGACCGGCCTTGTACGCCAGCCTTCGCAAGATCCGTAACACTCCGGCGTGGCCGTTCCTGCTCGGCGCCGGGATCGCCGTCCTGTTTACGCTCGTCACCGCGCAGGCCCGTGGCGGAGCCGAGGCGGCGTGGCTGCCGTTCTTCCCGTGGCTGACCGTGGCGGCCGTTGCGCCGGCTCGGGCGGCCGGTCCGGTGCCGGCCGTACCGTGGCCGCTCGTGGCCGGTGGCGCCGTCACCGCCGTGGTCATCCAGGCGGTGCTGGCGACACCGTGGTGATCCTGGCCGGGCTGCTGAAGCCCCTGCGATGCGCCCGGAGAGGCGGACCTTACGCGAGCTCGACGAGCTCCAGCAGATCGTCGCTCCACGCGTCCTCGACGCCGTCCGGCAGCAGAATCGCCCGATCCGGCTTGAGCGCGGTCACCGCGCCCGGATCGTGCGTCACGAGCACGATCGCGCCCGGGTAACGGGCGATCGCGTCGAGCACCTGCTCCCGGCTGATCGGGTCCAGGTTGTTCGTCGGCTCATCGAGCAGCAGGACGTTCGCGCCCGAGCAGACGAGAGTGGCGAGCGCGAGCCGCGTCTTCTCCCCGCCCGAGAGCACGCCGGCCGGCTTCTCGACGTCGTCGCCGGTGAACAAGAATGCGCCGAGAATCCGCCGAAGGTCGGTGTCCGTCTGATCCGGAGCTGCGCTGCGCATGTGCTCGAGGATCGTACGGTTGACGTCGAGAGTCTCGTGTTCCTGCGCGTAGTAGCCGATGCGCAGACCGTGACCGGGAACGACCTCGCCGGTGTCGGTCTCGAGCAGACCGCCGAGCATCCGCAGCAGGGTCGTCTTACCGGCACCGTTGAGCCCGAGGATCGCCACGCGGGACCCACGGTCGACCGCCACGTCGACGTCGCAGAAGATTTCCAGCGAGCCGTAGCTCTTGGACAGGTCGTGCGCGGTCAACGGCGTCTTCCCGCACGGCACCGGGCTCGGGAACCGTACCTTGGCCACCTTGTCCGCGGCCCGTACGTCTTCCAGACCGTCGAGCAGTCGCTCGGCCCGCCGGGCCATGTTCTGCGCCGCGACGGTCTTGGTCGCTTTCGCGCGCATCTTGTCGGCCTGCGCCATGAGCGCGCCGGCCTTCTTCTCGGCGTTCGCTCGCTCGCGTCGGCGCCGCTTCTCGTCCGACTCCCGTTGCTGCAGATAGGTCTTCCAGCCGACGTTGTAGACGTCAATCGTCGATCGATTGGCGTCGAGATACCAGACCTTGTTGACGACGGCGTCGAGCAGATTGACGTCGTGGGAGATGACGATGAGACCACCCTTGTGCGCGGACAGAAACCCGCGCAGCCATGTGATCGAGTCGGCGTCCAAGTGGTTCGTCGGCTCGTCGAGCAGCAGGATGCCGCCACCGGTCGCCGCGGCGTCGCGGAATAGGATCCGGGCGAGTTCGATGCGGCGGCGCTGGCCGCCCGAGAGCGTGCCCAATGTCTGCGCCAGGATCCGGTCCGGTAGGCCGAGGTTCGCGCAGATCCGGGCCGCCTCGGCCTCGGCGGCATACCCCCCGAGGCCGGCGAACTGATCTTCGAGAGATCCGTACCGACGCAGCGTGCGGTCGTCGGTGTCCGTCGCCAGTTGCGCCTCGAGCGCTTTCATCTCGCTGAGGATGGTGTCGAGGCCGCGTGCGGACAGGACTCGGTTCGCGGCGGTGACCTCCAGATCGCCGGTACGGGGATCCTGCGGCAGATAGCCCACCGGCCCGCGACTATCGACGGCACCGGTAAACGGTTGGCCCTCACCGGCCAGCACCTTCAGGGTGGTCGTCTTGCCGGCGCCGTTGCGTCCGACGAGACCGATGCGGTCACCCGGCTGCACGCGCAGAGACGCTTCGGACAGCAGAATCCGAGCGCCGGCGCGAAGCTCCAGGGCGGTTGTCGTGATCATGGTGGGGGTTTGCTCACTCTCGAAAGGCAAAACTGCGGCGGACACACAACAGCACCGGCCGGTCATCTGTGACAGCGGTCGGTGCGGAGCGGTCAGTCTTCGCAGAGGAGCACGGGGAAAGTATACCGGGACTGTCACGGGCTTTTTGGGTCGTGCCGCCGTGGTCGCGGTCACTCTCGCAGCGTCCGGCTCGTTGGCCTGGCTACCGGCGCCGGTTCTGGGCGACACACTCGGCCTCAACTGGCTACGTCTCTGCGCGCACTGATGCGTGCAGAGACGTAGGAACCGGGGCGGATAACCGTCGGGGGCGAACACCCGTCTGCGTCGCGACCTGGCGGTCCTGCGCCTGGTTCTACTCCGGGCTTCTATTCCGGGCTTCTACTCCGGGTTGACCACCCTGATCCTTACGGCCCGAGCGGCCGCGACCGCGTCCCGCAGCACCGCAAGCCGTGGCTCGGGCACGTCCAGGAACCGTTGATCGACGAGCGAGGTGACCGGCTCCAACCGCCGGTCGGCGAGGATCGAGTCGACCGTACGGCGATCGCCGCCAGCCACGACGGCCGCGAGCGACCCCGCCTCCGGCAGCAGGAGACGTGCCACGGTGTCCGAAGCGTCGCCGGCGGCCGCCTTCGCCTGGTTGGCCCGCCGACGGGCGAACCGCTGCTGCGACCAGCCGCCGGCGGCCGTACGACTTTGGACGTAGCTGCTGCCGACCTTCGACGCGACGAGATCCGCGCCGGCGGCGATCCCGACCGCGTATGCCGACTTGCGTGCCAGCACGAGACCGATCCGTCGCGGTGCAACGGCGATGGCGACGAACCCCTCAAGATCGTCGGCCAACCGCGCACCGGGCGGCGGCAGGATCTCGGCCTCGGCCAGGTCGACCGCGCGGAGCCGGAGCACACCATCGGTGACCGTATGTGCCACCGAGCCGTGGCGCGCGCCAAATCCGTCGATCCACCGCGCCAGCCGTTCCGGGGCGACGTCGACCCATCGACCGCCGCCCGCCGCGGGCCGCCTCGAACCGCTCGTCGCCGGCACGCACGCAAGTCTGCCAGGCGACCGGTACCGCGTCAGACCGCGGTGCGATGCTGACATCCGTGCCGTCGACGCCGTACGCAACCGCCGTGCTGGACCGGCTGACCCGCACGTATGAGGCCGCCCGCGATCCGGCCAGAGCGGAGCCGATGGCCGCGTACATGCGCCACCAGTTCGCGTTTCTCGGCATCTCGGCGCCGGAACTGCGCGCGCTGAACCGGGCCGTGCTCGACGGCGTCGGCCGACCGACCGAATCAGATCTGGTGGATGTAGCTCAGGGGTGTTGGTTGCGCGACGAGCGTGAATACCACTACTTCGCCGTACGGCTGCTCCGCCGTTACATCGGCGGATGCGGCGCCGGCCTCCTCGACGCCGTTCGGCCGCTCATCATCACGAAGCCGTGGTGGGACACGGTTGACGAGCTCGCGGTTCACGTCGTCGGCCCGCTCGTGGCAGCTCATCCCGATCTCGTCGCCACCATGGACGCGTGGTCCGCTGACGCGGACAAGTGGCTCGTCCGGAGCGCGATCCTGCATCAAATGCGCTATCGCGACACGACGGACTCGGAACGCCTGTTCCGATACTGTGCTGCGCAAGCCGGCCACCGCGATTTCTTCGTACGCAAAGCCATCGGATGGGCGCTGCGGGAGTATGCGAAGGTCGCGCCCGACGCCGTACGCGCGTTCGTCGCCGAGCACGCGGCCGACCTGTCCGGACTCTCCCGACGCGAGGCGCTCAAGAACATCGGAGCCGGCGTCTGAGCCGCTGACTACTGTGGACGCGTGGCGCAACGGGACTGGCACGAGTGGCACCGCAACTACGACGAGCCAGGATCTTGGATGGCGGAACGTCTCGATGTTGTGCGCCAACGCATCGGTATTGCTCTGGATGAAGCGCCGTCCGGTCCGCTCAGTGCGGTCAGCATGGTCGCCGGCGAGGCCCGCGACCTCCTCCCGGTGCTCGCGACGCATCCACGCCGCGGCGACGTCGTGGGGCGCCTGGTCGAACTCGACCCGGGCCTCGCGGCGACGGCACGGGACTTCGCGTCCGCGGCCGGGCTCGTCGGCATCGACGTGGTGACCGGCGACGCGGCCGAACTCGACCGCTACCGGCCGTACGTGCCGGCCGATCTCGTCCTGATCTGTGGCTTGTTCGGCAACATCAGCGACGAGGACATCCGGCGGACGGTCGCTCACGCCCCCTCGCTCACCAAGCGCGGCGGCACGGTGATCTGGACGCGCCACCGATCGGATGGCGATCTGTTTCCGACGGTGGCCGCCTGGTTCCGCGAGGCTGGGTTCGATGAGGTCTTCACGTCCGACGCCGGCCGGCCGTACGGAATCGGCGTGCATCGTTCACGCGTCGACCCACCGAAGCTGTCGTCCGGCGTCTCGGCCTTCACGTTCGTCGGCTACTGAGCGAGTGGGCGAACGCCGCAGCGACTATGACGGCTCGCCGACGAACGCGGGGTCGCGTCCGAAGAACGCGGCGAGCTGGTCACACACGGGTGCGTCGGCGGCGACCGGTCGCTCGTCGCCAAACGCGTTGCCGCTGGCCTCCGGCCCGCGGAACTCGGGCGACAGGGCGCCGCGCGTCCAGGCGAGGGCCTCGCCGGCGATCGTGTCATCGAGGGTGTCCCGCTGCCCGGTCGCCGCGGCGAGATCCCAGGTGTGTTGGGCGATCTCGGCGATCTGCTGACCGGCAATGAAGCTCATCGACAACTCCCCCATCGGCGATGGGCGCTTCGCGTCGATGTCGGGTACCTCGGCCCAGGCCGCCATCAGGGCATCGGCACGATCGTGGAACACGCTCGCCCACTCGCCATCGATGTCGGGTAGCGGAGCGCCCCAGTCGACCTGCTCACCCATCACCGTCGAGCGAAACCGGTCGAGCCCATTGATCAGATGATTGGCCAGCGCATTGACGTCCCACGATTGGCACGGCGTCGGGTGACCGGCTTGATCCGGCGTGACGTGTGCGACCACCATGCCGGCCTGGTCAAGGGCGCGTCCCAGCGTGGGTCGCGGGTCGTCTGCCGGAGCCTCGCGGCTGTCGCTACGCATCGGCTCTGCTGCCGGAGCCTCGCGGCCGTCGC
>DASQPR010000017.1:0-4441 GCA_035643815.1 Micromonosporaceae bacterium
GTGCCCAACTGAAGCCCCTCAAACGTCAGGTCAGAGCCGGCGCCCATCGGCTCGCGCCGGAATCCGTTGTCCACAGGCGCCAAACTGAATCTGGACGTCGTCGCGGCGACTGGCTGATGCTGGGCCGGTGAAACCGTGGCCGTGGGAGCAGGATCCCGACTACCGGCGGCCACACCGCCGGGTCCGGCCCAAACCCATGCCGCTCCCCGAGGTCGACCCGCGCCGACTCCCGCTCGATCATCCAGCGCTCGGGCCGTTCGAAACGGCGCCGCTGGTACGAAGGCTGCGACAACGCATTCGAGTGAGCCAGCGCGAGCTTGCCTGGCGTGCTCGGGTAGCACACACAACCGTGTCTCGCGTCGAGAGCGGCGACCTGGCGCCGAGCCTCGCGCTGCTCCAACGGCTGCTCGCCGTCGGCGCGCTGCACCTGGTGGTGGTCGATGAGCAAGGCCGGGTCATTCTGCCGCTACCCGATGATGATGACGAGCCGCGGCGTCGTGGCCACGGCGCGGCGCATCGTGTCTGGGAGCGTCCATACCGCGACGGGCCGGCCCGCAAGCCGAACGCCGCCCACGCGCGGGCGGGATGGGAACCGCCGGACGCGGTCAAGCCATAGCGTGCAATGCCGCAGCTACCCGGCGACGCCGAGATGCCGGGCGATCACGGGTACGTCGGCCTGATACTCACGCCACTCACGGTCGGCGTGGAACCCGAGTTCGGCATTGACCTTGAGCATGCCTTCGGCGTCGAACGAGTTCCACGTCTGCACCGACTTGAGCTTCGGTACCGCCGAGCGGAGTTCAAACAGCATGCGCGCCTTGATCGCCCGCCCGATGCCGTAACCGCGATGCTCCGGCACGACCACGGTGTCGAACTGATCGGCCCGGTCGGGATGCTGCGCCGCGACAACGACCTCGGTGAGGCCAGCGACCTCACCACTGGCTGCGTGTACGCCGAGGACTATGTACGGTTTCATACCGCGCATGTGCAGAGTTCGCAGACTGGCCCGGAGCCGATTCGCATTGTGTGAGCTCGGGCGCAGATCGAGTTCGCTCGACTCGACCGTGCTCTGAGCGAGGTATTTGGCCGACGCGTATGACTCGTAGAGCTCCTCCGGTGGCCCGCCCGGGAAGAACTCGATGCGGTAGCCGGCGCTCACCCCCGACGCCATCTCACCGAGCCGCAGCCAGTCCACCGTAGACAGCTCCAGCACGCTGCGCGTCTCCATGTAGGCGCATTCGAAGCCCATCGCCTCATAGAACTTGACCGCGGGCGTACCGCCGATGGCTTCGACGCCCAGCGTGGCGAAGCCCTCCGCGTGGGCCCGGGCCACCGCGGCGCGCAGCAGCTCCTGGCCGACGCCGAGCCGCCGCGCCTCCGGGTGCACAAGCACCTCGAGCACTGCCATCGTGTCGAACAGCAGGATATTGGCGGCACCGAGCAGGTTCGTGCCGCGTGGCCCGCCCTTCGCCGCAGCGCCGGTGGTGTCCTCCGCGATCCAGTTGATCCGACGCTCGCCCGGCATCGTCACGGTCAGATATTCACGGAACGAGTCGGTACGCCAGGGCGGATCGTCCGGCAGATCAACGGCCAGCATCGCGTTCAACGCGTGCACCATGGTTTCGATCTCTGCGGACGGCGCGGTTCGAGGATCCCACTCGCGTACCATCACCCGTCCAGCTTGCCGACATTTGACGCGTCGCGAAAGATGCAACGGCCATCGAATTCTCACGGTGGGACAAACGGCCGTCACGCTTCGTATTTCCGCTCGACCTGGAAATGCGTGACCTGGCATTCGTGGGCGTCGGTGGGATCGGCGCGCGCTAGGCTTTCGCCATGCCGAGCTACGACTATCGCTGCCGCCAGTGCGGTGCCACCTTCGAGGTGCGGCGTTCCATCGCCGCCACGGATACGACGGCAGCCTGCCCCGATGGTCACATGGACACCGTGAAGCTGCTGTCCACGGTGTCGCTCGGCGGGCGCTCGGCCGTCGGAGCCGCCGCGCCTGCCCCGTCGGCCGGTGGTTGCTGCGGCGGGGGCTGCTGCGGCTGACCCGTCGGTCGCCGACCATCGATCGCGACAAAGCAGACGTCGCCGTCAATGTGACGCGTTGCTGATGTGACCTGCCCGTTTCTCCGATAGATGGACCAAGCTCCCGTGGGGCACGATGTTCGTGACTTCCAGGGGGGCGGAGGTTCTACCTGTGTTGCGACACAACCTCCCGGGCGGGTTGGTGACATTCCTGTTCACCGACATCGAAGGATCAACCCGCCTCGCTCGGCTGCTCGGGCCGGCATATCGGCAGGTGTTGATTGAACACCGCCGTATTGTTCTGCGCGCCCTATCGGAGCACGGTGGCATTCCGCTCTTCACCGAAGGCGACTCGATCTTCGTTGTATTCTCCGACGCTGCGTCCGGTGTGGCCGCATGCGTGTCCGCGCAGCTCGCCCTCGCCGATTACGTTTGGCCGTCTCCACAAGCTCGCCCGTCGGTACGGATGGGTTTGCACTCTGGCTTCGCACAACCGGTCGGCGGCGAATACACGAGCCCGGAGGTGCACCGGGCGGCCCGGGTCGCGGCCGCGGCCCACGGCGGGCAGATCATGTGCTCCGAGGCGACCGTGCTCGCGGCGGGATCGCTGACCGGTGACGCGTGGCTGCTCGACCTCGGCTTGCACCGACTGCGCGGCTTCGACGACCGCGAACGCCTTTATCAGGTTGTCGCGGATCGACTGGAGCGCAATTTTCCGCATCCCCGCACGCTCGCGGCGAGCCCGCACAATCTGCCGAGCGCCGTGACGTCCTTCATCGGCCGTGGTGCCGAGCGGTCGGCGCTTGTCGGTCTGCTCGAGGAGCACCGCCTCGTCAATGTCGTCGGTCCAGGTGGCGCGGGCAAGACCCGCCTCGCCCTCGAAGTCGCCGGGGACCTCGTCGCGAGCTATCCCGAGGGAGTCTGGTTCACCGACCTGGCTTCGGTGACCGACCCGGGACTCGTCGATGTCGCGGTGGCAGCCGCCTTGGGCCTTCGGCCCGAGCCCGGCCGCGCCGTCGTGGAAACGCTGCGCGAGTTCACCGCCGACCGGACGTGCCTGCTGGTGCTGGACACATGCGACGCCCAACCGGGTGCGACGGCGGCAATGGTCGGTCGGATCCTCGCCAGCGGCTCGTCGACCCGGGTGCTCGCGACCAGCCGCGAACCGCTGAACGTAGCGGGCGAGTTGGTCTGGCGCATTCCGCCGCTGTCGCTCGCCTACGGTCCGGGCGGTGAGCCGAGCGAGGCGGTCGCTCTGCTGGTGGCTCGGATCTCGGCGAATCGTGGCGGCGAACCGCTGGCGCCTAACGAGGTCGAGCCGCTCGCCCGCGTCGCCCGCAAGCTCGATGGACTGCCGCTCGCGCTTGAGTTGGCGGCGGCCCGGTTGCGTACGTTGTCCGCCGGCGAGCTGGCCGGTCGGCTCGACACGGCCGCTGACGCCGTCGACATCGGGCGGGCCGAGCCGGTTGGACGCATCGACGAGGATGCCGGCAGCCGGCACGCCACGATGCAGGCGGCGGTCAGCTGGTCCTACCGCACGCTCATGCCGGACGCGGCGCGGTTGCTGCGACTGATGTCGACGTTCGCCAGTGGTGTCGATCTCGCCGCCATCGCGTGGCTGGCCGGTGGCGACCCGGTCGCGCCGCTGTCCGTACTGGTGGACAAGTCTCTCGTGGTGGCGGCGCCGCACGCAGACGGCACGCGTTACCGGATGCTCGATCCGATCCGGGCGTACGCGGCCCGGCGCCTATCGTCCGAGGGTGAGGACGAGGCGGCGCACGCCGGTCACGTCGCCTGGGCCCGCCGGGAGATCCGCCAGTTGCGCCAACAGTCCGACGGCCGGACGACACCCCTGTCGATGTACGCCATCGACCCGCTCGCCGACGAAGTCCGTACGGCGTTGCGGTGGTCGGTGACGCGGGGGAGCGCCCGGGATGCGCTCGCGCTCGCCGGCGGACTCGACCAGTGGTGGCGGGAGCGTGGCCTCGCGCGCGAGGGTCGCCTGTGGCTCTTCCGGGCGTACGAGCGGATCGCGGCGACGGCCGAAGCGGTTCCCGAAACAGAGCTAGCGGCCGCCTATTACATGCATGCCCGTCACGCTGGCGCCGATGGTGAGCACGCCGAGGCACTCCGGTTCGCCGAGCGTGCCGCCGCCGTCGCCAAGCGAACCGGCAACAACGGGCTGCTCGCCCGAGTCAGTGCCGGTCGCGCCATGCCGGTGCTGGAGATGGGCGACGTGGCCGGGGCCGAACGTGTCTGCCGTGAGGTCATCGAGTGGGCCGGCGAGCGCGGCGTGGCGGAGGAGACGCTGGGAGCGGTCTACCTGCTCGCCCAACTGCTGTGGCGGCGTGGAGCGCTCGACGAGGCGGCCGAGCTGCTCGCCAATGCCCGCCCGCTGGAGGGCTCGCTG
>DASQPR010000018.1:0-6225 GCA_035643815.1 Micromonosporaceae bacterium
TCAACTGTCCGGCGCCGCCGGGCGGAGGCAAAGCCGCCCCTCATGACTTCGCCCGCCGGATGCCGGGCCGGCCGAACCGCGACGTCGCAGTACCCAAGCTGCTCGTCGACAGCGGACTTGCCGGGCACCAGGCCGGCCTCAGCGAGTTGGATCAGCCCGACGCTCGCGCCGGCGATCGCGGTGATCGATGCCGCCGCCCCGAGCAGCGCCTGGCGACGGGTCGGCATGGCGGTCAAGATAACGGACGGGCGCCCGGCCCGCTGTCCGCGACGGCGCGACGGCGCGACGGGGCCCGCCGTCCGCGACGGCGCGACGGCGGTGCGGTCATCGGCGCTATGGGGGGCATCGACGACTCGCCCGGTCGCCGTCTGGCTACCATGGGCCGTCAGGCGGCAGCCGCTCGAGCACGTCCATCGACGGTCCGCCGCGCCGGTGAAGGGAGCCCCAAATGAGCGAGCCACGTACGGTCGTCGTACTCGCCGCCGGTGAAGGCAAGCGCATGCGGTCGGCATTGCCGAAGGTGTTGCATCCGCTGCTCGGGCGCACCCTGCTCGGGCATGTGCTGAATACCGTCGAGCCGCTCGGCGCTCAGCGCCAACTGGTCGTCGTCGGCCACGGGGCCGAGCAGGTTACGGCCTATCTGGCCGAGATTGCCCCCCACGCGGAACCGGTGTTGCAGGCTGAACAGCGCGGGACCGGTCATGCCGTACGCACCGCGCTCGATGCCGCGCCGGACGTGACCGGCACCGTCATCGTGGTGAACGGCGATACGCCGATGTTGCGATCGGCGACCCTGACCGCGATGCTCGACGCCCACGAGCGGCTGGGGGCGATCGCAACCGTGCTCACCGCTCGCGTCGACGACGCCTCCGGACTCGGTCGCATCGTCCGCGACGACGAGGGCCGGGTCGCCGGCATCGTCGAGCATCGGGACGCGACGGCCGAGCAGCTAGCGATCAACGAGGTGAACACCGGCGTGTTTGCGTTCGACGCCGCCGCGCTGCGCGACGCGCTCGGGAAGTTGACCGCCGGAAACGACCAGGGCGAGGAATACCTCACCGACGTTCTAGATCTGCTGGTGTCCACCGGCCGCCCGGTCGCGGCACACACGGTGAGCGATCCCGAGGAGGGCCTCGGCGCAAACGACCGTGCTCAGCTGGCGGCGTTGGCGGCCCGGCTGCGCGACCGGATCAACACCGAACTGATGCGGTCGGGCGTCACCATGCTCGATCCGGCGACGACCTGGATCGACGTCACCGTCCGCGTCGAACCGGACGCGACCATCGAGCCGAACACGCAGCTGCGCGGAGCTACCTCGGTCGCCGCTGGTGCCGTGGTCGGCCCGGACACCACGCTGAAGAACGTCGTCGTCGGTGGCGGCGCTCAGGTCATCCGTACCCACGGATCCGATTCGGTGATCGGTGCCGGCGCCAGCGTCGGACCTTTCGCGTACCTTCGGCCGGAAACCGAATTGGCCGATTCGGGCAAGATCGGGACGTTCGTCGAAACGAAAAACGCGCGGATCGGCGAGGGCAGCAAGGTGCCGCACCTCAGCTATGTCGGCGACGCCACGATCGGCCGAGGCGTCAACATCGGCGCGGCGACGATCTTCGTGAACTACGACGGCATGCACAAGCACCACACGACCGTTGAGGACGGGGTGTTCGTCGGCTGCGACACGACTCTGGTCGCGCCGGTCACGGTGCGTGCCGGTGCCTACATTGCCGCCGGCAGCTCGATCAGCGAGGAAGTGCCGTCCGGCTCGCTCGGCATCGCACGGGCGAGGCAACGCAACATCGAAGGATGGGTCGAACGCAAACGGCCAGGCACCAAGGCGGCGAAGGCGGCGGCCGCGGCGGCCGACGAGCGCGCGGCCGAGCTTGCCGCGGCCAGCATGGCAACGGCGGATCTGGCCATGGACACCCCGGCCGGGGAGGCCATCGCTACCACCGAGTTGGCTGAACGGGACGGCTCGGAGCACTGACCGTAGGCGGGTTGGCCGAGCGTGCAGCGGCCGGTTCGCGTGACCGCTGCCACCGTCGGGGGCGGCCGCGGTGCGCCGATCCGCGCTGGGCGAGATACTTCTAGTACGGGATCCGAGAGTTCAGACGGGAAGCGGCGGCGTCCATGGGCAGCATCTCTTCGGAGAATCGCAAAACACTGATGTTGTTCTCGGGGCGCGCCTATCCCGAGTTGACCGCGCAGATCGGTAGCGAACTCGGCGTCGCACCGACCGACACCGACGCGTACGAGTTCGCCAACGGCGAGATCTTCGTACGCTATCGGGAGTCTGTCCGCGGCTCGGACGCGTTCGTGGTGCAGTCGATGTCGGCCCCGCTGAACAAGTGGTTCGTCGAATCGCTGATCATGGTCGACGCACTGAAACGGGGCTCGGCTAAGCGGATCACCGTCGTGCTGCCGTTCTATCCGTACGCCCGCCAGGACAAGAAGCACCGCGGCCGGGAGCCGATCTCCGCGCGCATGGTGGCCGACCTCTACAAGACCGCGGGCGCTAACCGGATCCTGACTGTTGACCTGCACACCGCGCAGATTCAGGGTTTCTTCGACGGGCCGGTGGATCACCTGTTCGCGATGGACATCCTCGCCGGCTACGTCGAGAAGCACTATGGCGGCCGTCCGATGGCGGTGGTCGCGCCGGACTCGGGTCGCGTGCGCGTGGCCGAGCGCTGGACCGACCGTCTCGGCGGCTGCCCGCTGGCATTCATCCACAAGACCCGCGATCCGTTGAAGCCGAACCAGGTGGTGGCCAACCGGGTCGTCGGTGACGTCGAAGGCCGCGTATGCCTGATCGTCGACGACATGATCGACACCGGTGGCACGATCTGCAAGGCGTCCGACATTCTCTTCGACTCGGGTGCGGCCGACGTGGTGGTGGCCGCGACGCACGCGGTGCTGTCCGATCCGGCCACCGAGCGTCTAAAGAACAGCCGGATCAGCGAGATCGTCGTCACGAACACGCTGCCGTTGCCACCGGAAAAGCAACTCGACAAGATCACCGTACTGTCGATTGCGCCCCTGATTGCGAGGGCGATCCGCGAGGTGTTCGACGACGGGTCCGTGACGACTCTCTTCGGCGGTTTGTCGTAACGCTTTGGGGCTTTGGGGCCGGACTTTGCCCACTCGACTGGGAAGAGCCATTAGGTCTTCGTGGGCAAAGCCCGGCCCCAAAGCCGACGTGGGTAAGCGCCGTCCGGGACTCGGGCTTTCGGGCTTTCGCAGTGAACGTGGGTACGGACAGAGCCGCCCCAGTACGGCGGGCGCGAGGGGTGCTCGCGAGTCGGTCACCTGAGTGCTGTTATCCGAGCACTTTTACAGCCCTGACGTGACGAACCCGCGTCGCTAACGCCGACCCCCGTCACGGTCGGGCGCTGGGCCCGCGGGGTCAGGGTGGCTCTGTCGGTATCACGTACACGGCGAAAGCTCTTTAGAGCCGATCGGACGCTCCCAGCGTGACCACCGACGGGTTTGGGGCAGGCGTGCCCCGCGAAGACCTAAAAGGCTCCTCCAAAGTCGAGCGGGGTACGTCTGCCCCAAACCCCCCAAGCGCAACCAAGTCGAGTGGGGTCGGGCCGCCCCAAGCCCTGAGGCGCAACCACAAAGGCCCCAAGGTAGAGTGATGAGGTTGCCGAGGCGAGGGCGCCCCCGAGCGATCGGGTGGGGTGCCGTTATCGACGCGGTGTTCCGGGCGATGGTCCGGCGCGCTCGCGCCCCTCGCCTGGGCATCGCAGCAACGTTTGTCTTCAGAAACTGTGAAAGGTGAGTCTGTCGTGTCCGAGGTCCGTATCAAGGCCGAAACGCGTACCGAGTTCGGCAAGGGCGGTGCGCGCCGCACGCGTCGTGCCGGCAACGTCCCCGCCGTGCTCTACGGGCACGGCACCGACCCGCAGAACATTGCACTGCCGGCTCGGGAGTTCGCCGCCGCGATCCGCCACGGCGGCATTAACCAGCTCTTCACCATCGAGGGAGCGGACGGCACCGAGACGCTGGCACTGCCGAAGGCCATCCAGCGTGACCCGGTGCGCGATTCGTTCGACCACATCGACCTGCTGATCGTCCGCCGCGGCGAGAAGGTCACCGTCGACGTGCCGGTGCTGATCACCGGCGCTGCGGCGCCGGAGACGATCGTCACGGTCGAGCAGCAGACGCTGTCGGTCATCGCCGACGCGACGCAACTGCCCGATCGTTTCGAGGTGTCGATCCAAGGTCTGCAAGCCGGTTCGCACATCACCGCCGGCCAGGTCGAGCTGCCGGAAGGCACCGAACTCGCCGCCGACCCCGAGTCGCTCATCGTGGTCATCCAGGTCGCGGCCGTCGCCGATCTGGGCGAGCCAGAGGTCGTCGAGGGCGAAGAGGCCGCCGAGGTTGCACCGGTCGCCGAGGCTCCCGCCGAGGCCGAAGAGTCCTGAGCCGTACGCGCCGTCGGCGGTCGATCTTCGGGTCGGCCGCCGATGTGCTGTCCGTTCCGTTGACGTGCCCAGTGGGGTGTCATCGCTAATCGGGGATTCCCCGGTCGATAGCGCCCCGCGTCACGCTCGCCGTCGGTATGTCGGTGGCACGCGCGACCGCGAATCCCGGAGGATGGATCCATGACCGACGCCGGACCCTGGCTCGTGGTCGGGCTCGGCAATCCCGGCGCCGAGTACGCCCGCCATCGCCACAACGCCGGGTTTCTGGTTGCCGACCTGCTCGCTCGCCGCGTCGGTGCGAAGTTCGGTCGAGCCCGCCGGGCCGCGACCGAGGTCGCCGAGGGCTTCCTTCGTCCGGGCGGCCCGAAGATCATCATCGCGAAGCCGACGACGTATATGAACTTGCTGGGCACGCCGACCGCCTCGCTCGCCGCCTTCTACAAGATCCCGCCGGAGCGCATCGTCGCCGTACACGACGATTTGGACCTCGACTTCGGTACGGTTCGGGCGAAGATCGGCGGGGGCGAAGGCGGACACAACGGCCTCCGATCGATGTCGAAGTCGCTGGGGACGAAGGACTATGCCCGCGTACGGTTCGGCATCGGTCGTCCACCCGGCCGAATGGACCCGGCCGACTACGTTCTGTCTGATTTCTCCCCTAGCGAACGAAAAGAACTGGATTTCCTGGTCGATCGCGCCGCAGACATGGTCGAATCGGTCGTTGAGTACGGCGTGGAACCGACACAGAACCGCTATCACGCGCTCTGATCGCCGCTACCGCGCCGTAGATGGTCACCGAGATTCGATCCGCGGCCTTTGCCGTGACCCGTGACGGTCGCACTGAGTTGTGCGTTGTACGGCTGGTACACGGATCGTGGCGAGGCACGGCGAGGGGGCACCGTGGCGGAGCTGGCGGGGACTGGCGAAGGCCAGTTCGCCGAACTGTCACGTCCGCCTGCGGATGCGGCGACCACGTGGCAGCTTCCAGCGGTCGTGACCACCGAGTCGCTTGAGACACTGGCGGACCCGGACGACGCTCCGGTCAGCCCGGCACCCATCAGCACAGCGGACGCCACGCGTCCCGACGACACCGCCGAGTATGCGAGGCGGCCAGTCGACACCGCCGGCAAACTGGTGACCGACTCGGGCGACCAGGCTCGCTTGATCATGGGCGACCCGGCCGACGCGGCTGTCCTGCGTATTCGCCGCGTCATGACCGAGGCGCTGGGGCGCGGACGGATCGCCGACACCCCCGGGGCACGGTGGCGAGCGGTGTGGCCGCTGGGCAACTCGAACGATCTGACGGTCGAGATCGATCGCGCCGACGACCCGCCGCCCGATGTGGTTGCCCTGTCCGGACGACGCACGCCGCTCGACGACGCGCCTGACCAGACAGCCGATGACGCAGGCGACGTCGCCGGTCTGCCGATCGATTCGGCGCCAACGGTCGTGCTGCGCTCGGCCCTCGGCGCGGCCGCGACCGTGGACGCGATCCTTGCCACGCTGGACATTCCATCGATCGCCGCCGCGCCCATGGTCGAGGTGCCCGCCCGCGACGGGTCGACTACGGACCCGAGCCTGGCCGAGCCGTACGACAGCGACGGTCCGTCATTGACCGAGCCGGACATCGACGTCGCTGCGGACGACGCTGACGACGATGGTTCGGCGCCCTCGCGGAACTCGGAGTGGACCGATCCGGATCACCGGCCGGGCTTGGGGCGGCACGCGGCCGGGGGCCGGGTGCGGGCGACCTGGGAGGTCGGGTACGTCGTGATGGCGCTCGTCGCTGACCTCGTGG
>DASQPR010000019.1:0-2635 GCA_035643815.1 Micromonosporaceae bacterium
CTTCGCCACCACGATCACCCGGATGAGCGCTCCCGTCTTTGCCGCAGCCACCCAACTCGCCTACCGGCTAGCCGGAATGCGGCGACTTCAGTCTGTGGTCAGCGCCGCAATCACACGGGTGCGGTCCTACTGGGCCGGCGTCGGTGTCGGCGCGGTCGGTGTCGGCGTGCCTGTCGGTGATGGGCGGTGATGGGTGCGGCGGTCGTCGGCGATGGCGTGGTTGACGGTGTGGGCGGTGCGGACAGCGACGGTGTCGGCGACGTCGAGGGCGTCGGCGACGCCGCCGCAGCGGAGTCATCGCCTCGCTGCTCGCCGGACTGTCCACACCGGACGGTCTCATCTACATCGACAACCTCGGCACCGGCTTTACCGACGCCGCCCTCCGCGACCTCCGCCACCGCATCACCGCCCCCGAGGTCGCCAATGTCTAGCTCGAGCTGCCGAGCGGTAGCTCGACGATCAGGTTCGTCCCCCCGCCTGGACGGCTGTCGACGCACATCGTGCCGCCGATCGCCTCAGCCCGGTCCTTGAGGCCGAGTAAGCCAGAGCCCCGGGCAGGATCGGCGCCGCCGATGCCGTCGTCGCTGACCGTCACACGAAGGACTCGGTCGCGCACGGCCACCTCGATGCCGACCTTCGACGCGCGGGAGTACTTGGCGGCGTTGGTCAATGCCTCCGAGACGACGTAGTAGGCCGCGACCTCGACGTGCTCCGGCAGTCGTCCGCCGGCTGGAACGTCGAGGCTGACCGGGATCGGCGAACGCCGCGCGAGCGTCTTCAGCGCCGCTGCGAGGCCGCCCTCGGCCAGGACTGCGGGGTGTATCCCCTGTGCGATCTCCCGCAGTCCGTCGAGCGCCTCGATCAACCCCGTGACGGCGCGGGACAGTTCGGCCCGAAGCTCAGGCAGCTCGGGCGGCGTCGCCGCCTCGGCAGCGCGCAACTCGAGGGCTAACGAGACCAGCTGCTGCTGGGCGCCGTCGTGCAGGTCACGCTGGATTCGCCGCCGCGTCGCGTCGGCCGTGGAGACGATCCGCGCGCGTGAGGCTTCGATCTCGGCGCGGCTTTCGGCGTTCGCGACCGCGGTCGCCACGAGCTCCGTGAAGTCGGCAAGACGCTCCTCGGTGTCGGCAGGCAACGGCTGCTCGGTCGTCGAGGCGACGTTGACCACACCCCAGAGTCGGCCCTCGACGATGATCGGCGCCCCGACGGTCGAGCGCCATCCTGCCGCGCGACCGAGGGCGGCGCCGTCGCCGGGCACTCCTTCATAGCCGTTGATCCGTGCCGGTCGGTGGGTGTCGTGGACCAGCCGCGCCACGGTGCCTGGGTCGAAGCTGAATCGCACCCCAGCTTCGATGCGGTAGCCGCCCGCGCGGGTCCAGGCGCCGAGCGAGGTGACCGTCCCATCGGTCCCGAAACGGATGATCGCCGCGGCGTCCGCGGGCACCAGCCGACCAACCTCCGCGCTGACCGCTTCAAACACCTCGGCCGGCTGCACGCCCCGTGCCACCAACGTCGCCACCCGCCGGAGCGCGGCCTGCTCCTCCGCGAGCCGCCTGAGCTTGTCCTGGGCCTGGCCGTTGGCGATCGCGGTTGCGATGAGCTCAGTGAACTCCGCGAGCCGATCCTCGGCGTGTTCGGGGAGCGGCGCATCCGGCGACGACATCCCCATGGCTCCCCAGACAGAGCCGTCGACGATGATCGGAGCGCCCGCGGTCGCGTTGAGGCCGGACACCCGAGCTCCGTCGGCAAGCGCGCCCGGAAGGCCGGTGTAGTCCTCGATCCGAGCCGGGCGGCCGGTCCGTCGTACCTGCGCGACCATCGACTGGCCGTCGAGCGGCCAACGCGTTCCCGGCTGGAGCACGTGAGGACGGTCGCTCCAGGTGGCGATGACCGTCATCAGGCCGTCGCTGTCGTAGCGATACACCCCGACCATCGGCAGGTGCATCACCGTGGCGACCTCCTCGGCGACAGCCGAGAACACCGCGGCCGAAGGCGCACCCGAAGCGACGAGGGTCGCCACCCGACGCAACGCCGCCTGCTCCTCCGCAAGCCGCCCCGGCTCGACACGATCGTTCGCATCGGGTTCCGCCAGCCGAGCGGAACCGACCTGCGCACCGTTTCACGGTGCCTGGTGATCGAGGACGCGCACACGGACAACTGGTGACCGGCGATGATGACCACCCCGTTCGTCGTGGGTCACAACAGCTGCTCGACGGTGATCGGCAACGATCTGATGCGCCGGCCGGTGGCGTGGTACGCGGCGTTGGCGATCGCGGCTGACACGCCGACGACGCTGATCTCGCCCAGACCCTTGACACCGAGAGGCCTGACCGTGTCCGGTTCGCCGACGAAGACAACGTCGAGGTCGGGCACGTCCGCGTTTGCCGGAATCAGGTAGTCGCTGAAGGTCGCATTCGTGATGCGGCCGGTCTCGACGTCGACGACGTTTTCCTCGAGCATCGTCATTCCGATGCCCATCACGGCGCCGCCAATGACCTGGCTGCGCGCCAGCTTCTCGTTGAGGATGCGGCCAGCGTCGACGGCCGAGACGATCCGCGCGATGCGCAGCAGTCCCAGGTCAACGTCGACGCGGACTTCGGCGAACCACGCGGCGAATGACCCGAGGGGCGGGCTC
>DASQPR010000020.1:0-2414 GCA_035643815.1 Micromonosporaceae bacterium
CGTGACCCGGCGCCGGTAACCGTCTACGGTGGTGCCATCAGTCCGGGTGGTGGAATGGCAGACACAGCCGCCTTAAAAGCGGCGGCCGAAAGGCGTACGGGTTCGAGTCCCGTCCCGGGCACGGCACCGAAACGCGACGCGCTGAAGGCACGACCCGACGCCGCCGGTCCGGCGATACGCGAGATATTGGGGCGCGCAACGCGCAGAATCCTCCCTGTCGAATAGGGCGACGAGGGAGGACGCACGTGAGCGAGAATGCATCCGGCGCGGGTGACGGCGAGACTCGTCGGTTCGGGGAGCCCAATGAGCCCGTCCCGCCGGGTGACGCGACGCAGCCTGAGTACAGCGCACCGGCCGCAGGGTCCTATGAAACCTCGGCCGTAGAGCCGACGGGCCAGCCAGAAGCGATGGGCGCGGTTGCGCAGGGCGCGCAGATGAAGCGCCGCAATCCGGTCGCGGTGTGGATCGGCCTGCCATTGATCACGCTGGGCATTTACCACTTCGTCTGGTACTACAAAATCCACGCCGAAATGCAAGATTTCGACCGGCGGCGCAGGGTCCCCACGGTCGGCCCGGTCCTCGTGCTGATCCTGTTGAGTTGGACCGTGATCGCGCCGCTGATCTCGTATTACCGGACCGGCGAACGGATCGTCGAGTCGCAGCGCGCCGCGGGGATCCCGATCACCTGCGTTCCGGTCATCGGCATGCTGCTGACGTTCGTCTTCGGCCTGAACACGCTCTACTACCAGGTCGAGCTGAACAAGGTCGTCGATGCGTACGGCGGAAAGCAGACGTCACCCGGGACCGTCGTCCCCCTCAGGGCGTGAACGCGCCGCCTCGGGCCGGCACGCACGCGTCGCAAGAACATGCACGCGGACGCTACCCTGAAATCACCACCGACAAGGCAATCGCAGCTACGTGATGTCGCGGCGGTGGCAGCGGAGCGTGAGGAGCGCGGCGTGAAGAGTTCAAATCCGGTGCTCGGCCACCTGGATCAAACGGCGGCGGCCGAGCGTCGTTCGGGCTACGGCTCGGGTGGATATCAGCCAGCGCAGTATCAGAGCGCGCCGCCGGTGGCGTACGGCCCAACCGGCTATGGCGGGTATGGTCAACCGCCCGTCATGGGTGTCCGCGAGCCGGGCCGAGCGATGGCGCTCGACGACGTCGTCACCCGTACCCTCGGTCTGGTCGTGGCGGTCGTGGCGGCGGCCACGCTCTCCTGGATTTTCCTGCGCACCGGCGGCATCGTCGGCATCGCGGTCATTGGCTCGGCCATCGCCGGTCTGGTCGTCGGCCTGGTGATTTCGTTCCGGGTCATCACGAACCCGCCGCTGATCATCACGTACGCAATTCTGCAGGGCATCCTGCTCGGCGTCGTGAGTCGCGCGTTCGAGCAGGTCTACCCGGGCGTCGTGCTGCAGGCTGTGGTCGGCACGCTCGCCGTTTTCCTTGCTATGGCCGTGCTCTACCGATTCCGCGTGCTGCGTGCGACGCCGCGCTTCGCGCGCTGGGTCATCGGCGCGCTGATCGGAGTGATCGCACTCAGCCTTATTACCTGGATCATGTCTGCGTTCGGCCACGGGCTCGGCCTCGAACCCGGCGGCCGGAACAGCTCGATCGGGTTCGTCATCGCGCTCGTCTTCGTCGGCGTCGCGGCGCTCACCTTCATCCTTGACTTCAACCAGGTCGAGCAGGCCGTTCGTTACGGCCTGCCCGAGCGTTTCGCCTGGTATTGCGCGTTCGGCCTGGTCGTGGGGCTGATCTTCCTCTACTGGCAGATCCTGCGACTCCTCGGATACCTGCGCAATTGACGCACGCCGAGCCGGCCGAACTACAGCGCGCGGTCGACCGCTTGGTCGGCCGCGTCGCACATTGGACACCGGCGCGCTGGACGAAACCGGCATCGGACACGGGCATATCGCGGGCCGAACGCGTACACGAGCTGGTACAGCGGCTAGCCGACGCCGCCGCTGACGCCGAGGGATCGCCGCGCCGTGCGGTTCCGCGGCTCGACAACGATCTCGCGCTGACAGATCAACTGCGCGTCGTGACGGCCGACGTGCTCGCCGCAAGCGGGGCACGCCCCGACATGCTTGCGGATCTTGCTTCTGCGGTACGGGCAACCTCGAGCACGCTCGACTGACGGGGCCGATCGGCACCGCCGTCGATGTGGCCGCACTCGATCGCGTGGTAGGATCGTGGTATGACCAGGAAGTTGAGCATCAGCGTGCCGGATGACGTCGCGGCCTGGCTCGACCGGCAGGGCAACGTGTCGAGCGCGATCACCGAGGTGATCCGCGCCCACCTCGCTTCGCAGCGCACTGTCGAAGTGTTGCGTCGCGCTGGCTTTGACCCAACGGATGAGGGCAAGCGGCGCTGGCGCGAACGGCTGATCCGCCCGATACCGCCCCATG
>DASQPR010000021.1:0-2014 GCA_035643815.1 Micromonosporaceae bacterium
TCGGCCAGAGTGCCCGCCTCCGCGTTGATCAGCTCTCGCTTGATTTGGCCGTACGCGATCGTCGGGCCGGTCGCGAGTCGAGCCGCAAGCGCCTGCGCGGCCGGCAGCACCGCCTCGTCGTCATCGACGAGCGTCGTCAGCAGGCCGATCCGCGCGGCTTCGGCCGAGCTGATGGGCTCGGCGAGCATAAGCAACTCGGTCGCCTTGGCGTGCCCGACGAGCCGCGGCAGCGTCCAGGAGGCGGCCGTGTCGGCGGCCAAACCGACATTGGCGAAGGCCATCAGGAATGCCGTCTTCGGGCCGCCGACACGGAAGTCGGCTAGGAACGCCAGGCCGGCCCCGGCCCCGGCGGCCATACCCCGTACGGCCGCGATCACCGGCTTGGGCATCCCGGCAATCCGCAGCGCCATCGGGTTGTAGTGCTCCCGTACGGTCGACAGCGGTGCTGGCGAGCCCTCGGCCAACAGTTGCGTGTGCTCCCGCAGGTCCTGGCCGACGCAAAAGGCGCGCCCAGCCCCGGTCAGCACTACCGCCCGTACGCCCGGGTCGTCGGCCAGCTTGTCCAGCGTGTCGCGGAGCGCGACCTTGAGTTCGAGCGAGAGCGAATTCAGCGATTCGGGCCGGTTCAGCGTCACGGTCGCGACGCCGTTGGCAACGTCGAGCAGCAGCACGGTCACGGTTGGACACCCTTCACCAAAGTCAGGCAGTGCTCGACGAACTCATCCGCGGCCGGCCGCAGCCGACCGGCGTGCAGATCGAAGAATTCGGCGGCGTCGTTCCCCGGCCAGCGGACCGGAAGGAGATCGGCCGGGAGCGAAGGATCCCGGAACAGGAACGTACGCCAGGCATGCACTAGCCGGAATCGGGCAGTGTAGGCGGCCTTCGCGTCGCCGTCGGCGTCCACGCGATCGACGACCGGCCGCATGGCGATCACGAATTCGCGATATTCACGACCGATCCGCTCCAAGTCCCACGCCTGGCTGACCAGCGCGGCCGCGCCTCGGACGCCGCCGGCGTGATGCCCGACAAACCGCTGGAACCGTACGGCCGCGTCGGCCAGCACCGACTCGGCCTCGGGTGACGGTTTCGTGGCGACCCAGGTCGTCTCACCGATGGTGCCGTAACCGAGGTAGGCGAGATTGTTGGCGATTCTCTGCCGGTCCGGCCGGGGCACCGGCGCATCCGCGATGAGCAGGTCAAACGTGCCGTCCCACGCTTGCGGGTTGGTCCGGTAGATCCGCTCGGCTGCTTCGTCGAGCCGGTTCGCCGCGCGTTGGGTGATCAGGTAACCGGGTCCGGAGGAGAGCCGTAGGGGATGCAGCCAGCCTTGCCGGACCATCCGGGACACCGCCGTACGGACGGCCGGGGCGCCGATGTCGAGCGGCGCGAGCAGGCGTACGAGAGCCGCGACCGGCGCTCGCCCGCCGTGGGCGCGGAGGTGGTCGCCATAGAGATCGAAGAGTGCCGACCGTGCCTGCACGGGCGTTGCCCACCCCACCTCATGATCACGCTGACCGAGTCGGGCCCGCGGAAATGCCGCTCATTGTGACATCGAATCGTGGCGCTTGCCAGCGACCCGTCATAGCTATTTGCGAGCCGGTTTGGGTCTTGGGGACTTCATCAGGGAAAATCATTTCCTCGGCACATGCGCCGACGCAACACGGTTTGCAACTGATCGTCATATACGACGAGCAAGGCCCGGTTCGAGCACGCGTAGGCGCTCGAACCGGACGTCGAGAGGGGAGACAAAATGGCGGCGATGAAGCCGCGGACGGGAGACGGTCCGCTGGAGGTCACCAAGGAAGGCCGCGGGATCGTCATGCGCGTTCCGCTGGAGGGTGGTGGCCGGCTCGTCGTCGAGATGACTCCGGACGAGGCCACGGCCCTCGGCGAGGCGCTACGCGCCGCGGTCGGCTGACCACTGGCTTTGCCGAAACGTCCATCTGATCGAGACGCACACCGCTGCTGTGGTGCCGGCGTTACTGCGGTGACGTTGGGTGACTGCGGTGACTGG
>DASQPR010000022.1:0-3382 GCA_035643815.1 Micromonosporaceae bacterium
CGGTACGCCGGACCCGCTGATCGTGATGCCGGCGGCGCAATCGATCGAGCCGTCCGAGGGCCGGCACTGACGGATCGCCCCGACGTCGGTCAGCCGCGCGATGCTACAGCGCGCTGCCCTTGAGGTAGGCATCCCAACTGATGTTCCAATCGGTCCAGCCATCGCCCCACGTCAACTTGCGCTTGGTGTTCTTCACCGTCACGGGGTCGCCGACATGCGAGTTGTCGTACATCCACTTCGCGTTCGCGGTCGACACGTTCGTGCAGCCGTGCGAGACGTCGGTGTGACCCTGCGATGCGACTGACCACGGCGCCGCGTGGATGAACTGGCCGCCCCATGTGAGCCGCATCGTGTAGTAGACGAGTTCTTTATAGCCGCCGGGTGAGTTGACCGGGATGCCGCCGGTGCCGAGCGACGAGTCGAAGAGTTCCTTCGGCTTACGCGTCATGATGACCATCGCGCCGGACGACGACGGCGTGCTGGCCTTGCCGAGGCTCGCCGGCATCGTCTTGACGAGGGTGCCGTTCTGCTTGACCGTCACCTCGTGGGTCTTGTCGTCGACCGTGACCTGCAACGGGTTCGTGGTGATGGTCGCGTCCACGGTGAGGTCGTTCTTGCCGTAGTAGCCGTCGCCGAACGGAACGCCACCGGTCTGTACGGCGACGTGCAGCCGCGTGCCCGGCTGCCAGTACGTCTTCGGCCGGTAGTGGATCTCCTTGTTGGACATCCAATACCACGATCCGGTCTGCTGCGGCGTAGACACCACGGTCAGTCGCTTCTGGATCTTCGCCTCGTCGTCCTTGCTGACACCGCGGCCGAGCGTGATGACGATCGGCATGCCGATGCCGTACGTCAGGTTGTCGCCGAGTGCGCTCTGCACCCGTACGAGATTCTGCGGAGCCGCCATCGTGGTGAACGACGTGGTCGACTTCGTCGGCTTGCCGTTCGACCCGGTGGACTCGACCGTCGCCGTGTAGCGCGTGCCGTAGGCCAGTTCCTTGGTCGGCACCCACGTCGACGGGTCGTACCCGGCCGCGCCGGCAACCGCGTTACCGGTACTGTCGGTCAGCTTCACCCTCGTCGTCGCGCTGCCGTGCTCGTACGCGATCGTCGTGCCGGCGGCGACGTCGGTCGCGCCGTTGGCTGGTGACGTGATCCGCGGGCCGTTCGCGGTCCCGGTGGTCGACCCCGACGCTCCTCGGCCGTTCCAGGTGGCCGCCGGTGATGACGAGCACGCGGCCAGGGCGAGCACACTGGCCAGACCGAGCACACCGGCCAACGCCACGGGGGCGATGACCCGTCGGATACGGGCACGTGTCGTCAGCATCCACCCATGGTGCCCGCTTTTGGTGGGGCGGCAAACCAACCCGTACCCGTGGGATCTGGTCGTGACGGATATCTCGCGTTGCGCGTCGCGAACCGCACGCCCAGCGAAGGTCGCGGATCAGAACGATGGCACGTACGTGCTCGGCACACTCACCGTGACCGGCACGGCGCTGCCCTTGATGAAGTCGGCCCACGACATGTCCCATGCCGTCCACCCGTTGCCCTCGGCGACGTGACGTGGTGTGCCACTGATGCTCACCGGATCGCCGATCATGCTGTTCTGGTAGATCCACTTTGCGTTGGACGGGCCGATGTTCACGCAGCCGTGGCTGACGTTCATGTGGCCCTGCGCGTAGACCGACCACGGTGCCGCATGTAGGAACGTTCCGCTCCAGGTCAGCCGCTCGGCGTACTTCACCGCGACGCGGTAGCCGCCCGGGCCGTCATCGAGCGTGTCGAACACGGTCGCCGGCAGCCGATCCATGATGACGAACTGGCCGGACCACGACGGCGTGCGCGGCTTGCCCATGCTGATCGGATAGCGCTTGATGATCTTGCCGTTGCTGGTGACAGTTATCATGTGGTTCTTGTTCGTGACCGACATCTCCAGGTCGCGACCGATCGTCACACTCGCCGCGCGGTCCTTGTCCAGCAACCGGCCGCCGATCGGCAGGCCGCCCAGCGCCGATCGGACGGCGAGGGTCGTGCCGGTCTTCCAGTAGGACTGCGGCCGGTAGACGACCTCGCGGTCGGAGACCCAGCGCCAGGCTCCGACCTGCGCCGGCGAACTCGCCACGAACAGCCGGTCCTGAACGGCCGGTCGGCTCGCCGTCGGGATCGACGTACCGAAGTCGATCACGATCGGCATGGCCACGCCGTAGGTCGCGCCGCTGTTCAGGTTGAAACTGGTGGAGATCGGTTTGGTTGCTGGCTTCGACATGGTTACGAACGACGTCGAGGTCTGGGTCGTCCGGCCCTCGATCCCCGTTACCGTCACCGTCGCCGTGTAGTGCTGGCCGAACGAGAGCGGTGCGCTCGGCACCCAGGACGATCCGTCGCGCCGCATCGCGCCGGCGACCTGCTGTCCGGACGCGCTGACCAGGTTGACCGCGCTCACGACACCGTTGTTGGCGGTCGTACCGATCTCGACCGAGATCGGAACCTTCGTCGTGTTGACCTTGGGGGAGACCGCGATGGTCGGTGCGGCTTTCGCAACTTGGCCCTTCGCGGCGGTGGTTGCGCTCTTCGTGGCCGGCGAGCCCGAGCAGGCTCCCAATACCAGGGGTACGGACAATGCCAGTCCAGTTGCGGTCAGCTTGAGTCCCGTACCTCTGCCTGCCATAGTTCCCGTCCTTAGGCCCCGAATGTGAACTTTGCAGGTTTATGGTGCATGACCCTCTACCTGCGCGGATGCAAATTGCGCAGTTTGTAGGGTTGCTCAGGAGGGCACGATTCCTAGCCGGTCCGGCCGGATCTATCTGAGGCTCCGGTTGTCCGTTTGGTGACCGCCCGTCGGGCCGCGAGTCGGCGCTCGGCTGGCGCTCGTTGACTGCCGCGGCGGTCGCGGCTGGATCCTCCGGCGGACGCTGGACGCGCACAGATCGTGTGCCTCCGGGGCCGCGTCCGGCGCCGTTGGCGGTGCGGGCAATCGAGTGGGAGGCCGCTCGGCCGGCGTGCTAAGGTCATCGACGTTCCAGTGAGCGCCGCTAGCTCAACTGGCAGAGCAGCGGACTCTTAATCCGCGGGTTCGGGGTTCGAGTCCCTGGCGGCGCACCAGCAATGACCAGGCCGGCTAGCTGACAAGATAACCGGCCATCGTTGTTTTTTGATCTCCTTGACAGCGACGCTGACAGCAATGGGCGCGAGTGACTCCTCGCCGCGCGGGCATCTACCGACGCTCGACGTGGATGAAGACCACGCACAGATGCGTGGTCGGCTCAGCCGATCCGACCCGCGGCGTGGGCCTTGCCGATCTTGCGGCCGATGGCGAGCGCGATGACGAGGAGGACGGCGATAACCGCGATCTGGAGTCCGATGGTGGCCGTATCACCGTTGA
>DASQPR010000023.1:0-5423 GCA_035643815.1 Micromonosporaceae bacterium
TCTGGCTGGACTCGGTCGTGTCGACCGGCTCCGCGGCGGCCTCGGCCGCCTTCGTCGTCTTTGCCGCCTTGGTGGCCTTCGCCGGCGCGGCCTCCGCCGCATCGGTGTCGGCCGCCGCCGCGGTCGCCCTCGTCGCCTTAGCCGGTGCCGCCTTGGCCGGAGCGGCCTTGGCTGGTACGGCCTTCGCGCCGCGGCCGGGAGCCGCCGCAACCACGCTCTCCACCACGATCGTGATGTGGCAGGTGCGCTTGCGGATGCGGTAGGCCCGGCCCTGCGCACGCGGCCGGAACCGCTTGAGCGTCGGGCCCTCGTCGACGTACGCCTCGGCCACCAGCAGCGAGTCGGGGTCGAGCCGCTCGTTGTTCTCGGCGTTCGCAACCGCGCTGGCCAGCACCTTGTAGACCGGCTCGCTAGCGGCCTGCGGCGCGAACTTCAGCACCGTCAGGGCCTCCTTGGCGGGCAGACCGCGCACGAGGTTCACCACGCGGCGCGCCTTCATCGGCGAAATGCGCACGTGGCGTGCGATCGCTCGCGCACCAGGCAGCGCCGCCGCGTCGCTCTTCGTTGGCATCATTGATCCTTAATCGTGGAAACCTGCGAGCCCAGCCGGGCCGTCGACTACGTCAACCGCAGACTCGTCGCCTAGCGGCGACGCGCCTTGCGGTCGTCCTTCTCGTGACCCTTGAACGTGCGGGTCATGGCGAACTCGCCGAGCTTGTGCCCGACCATCGCTTCGGACACAAACACCGGAACGTGCTTGCGACCGTCGTGTACGGCGATCGTGTGCCCGAGCATCTCGGGCACGACCATCGAACGGCGCGACCAGGTCTTGATCACGGTCTTGGAGCCCTTGTCGTTCTGGACTTCCACCTTCTTCATCAGGTGGTCGTCGACGAACGGGCCCTTCTTCAGGCTGCGTGGCATCTTCTGTGCTCCCCTTAGCCGCGCTTGCGGGTCGCATAGCGGCGACGAACGATCAGGCGGTCGCTTTCCTTGCCCTTGGAGCGCGTACGCCCCTCGGGCTTGCCCTGCGGGTTCACCGGGTGGCGACCACCGGACGTCTTGCCCTCGCCACCACCGTGCGGGTGGTCGACGGGGTTCATCGCCACACCACGGACGGTCGGGCGCTTGCCCTTCCACCGCATGCGGCCGGCCTTGCCCCAGTTGATGTTCGACTGGTCGGCGTTGCCGATCTCACCCACCGTCGCGCGGCACCCGACGAGCACGCGCCGGATCTCACCGGACGGCATGCGCAGCGTCGCGTAGTCGCTCTCGCGACCGAGCAACTGGATACCGACGCCGGCGGAACGAGCGAGCTTCGCGCCACCGCCCGGACGCAACTCCACCGCGTGCACCGTGGTGCCGACCGGGATGTTGCGCAGCGGCAGGTTGTTGCCCGGCCGGATGTCCGCGCCCGGACCCGACTCGACGGCGTCGCCCTGCTGCAGGTCCTTCGGCGCGATGATGTAGCGCTTCTCGCCGTCGGCGTAGTGCAGCAGCGCGATCCGAGCCGTACGGTTCGGGTCGTACTCGATGTGGGCGACCTTCGCGGGCACGCCGTCCTTGTCGACTCGCTTGAAGTCGACCAGGCGGTACTGCCGCTTGTGTCCGCCGCCCTGGTGACGCGTGGTCACTCGACCGTGGACGTTGCGGCCGCCCTTGCCGTGGATCGGCGCGAGCAGCGACTTCTCCGGCGTCGAGCGGGTGATCTCGGCGAAGTCCGAGACACTCGATCCGCGTCGACCCGGCGTGGTCGGCTTGTACTTACGGATAGCCATCGTCTATACCCCTCAGCTGACCGGTCCGCCGAAGGCCTCGATGCGGTCGCCATCGGCCAGCTTGACCATCGCCCGCTTCGTGTCCTTGCGCTTGCCGAAGCCCGTACGGGTCCGCTTGCGCTTGCCCTCACGGTTGAGTGTGTTGACCGACAGAACGCGGACGTTGAAGATCTGCTGGATCGCGATCTTGATCTCCGTCTTGTTCGCGTCCGGGTGCACGAGGAACGTGTACCAGTTGCTGTTCAACTCGCTGTAGCTCTTCTCGGAGACGACCGGCGCGACGATGATGTCCCGCGGGTCGGCGATCGTGCTCACTTGTCGGCCTCCTTGTCGTCGGCGTCTTCGGAGACCTCGTCGGCGGTTGCCGTGCCCGCACTGACCGGCACGCCGAGGAACTCCTCGAGCGCGTCGGTCGTGAAGACGACCTCGTCCGCGACCAGCACGTCGTACGTGTTCAGCTGGCCGGCCTCGAGCAAGTGCACGGTCGGCACGTTGCGCAGGCTCAGCCAGTTGATCTCGTCCGTCGAACCGAGCACGACGAGCACCCGCTCGGTCTCGGTCGCCCGCGCGAGCGTCGTCAGCGCGGCCTTCGTCGACGGTGTCTCACCGGCGACGAATCCGTCGACCACGTGCACGCGACCATCGCGAGCCCGGTCCGAGAGCGCACCGCGGAGAGCGGCGGCCTTCATCTTCTTCGGCGTCCGTTGGCTGTAGTCGCGCGGGACCGGCCCGTGCACGACGCCACCGCCGGCAAACTGCGGTGCCCGGGTCGAACCCTGGCGCGCGCGGCCGGTGCCCTTCTGCTTGTACGGCTTCCGACCGCCACCGGACACCTCGCCCCGGCTCTTCGCCTTGTGCGTGCCCTGCCGGGCCGCGGCGAGCTGAGCGACGACGACCTGGTGCATCAGCGCGATATTCGCCTGCGTGTCGAAGACGTCGGCCGGCAACTCCACCGACGTGGTCGAGTCACCCTCGACCGGAATCACGTCAACCGTGGTCACTTCGCAACACCGCCCTTCGCCAAGATGTTCTTGGCGGCCCCGCGGACCAGCACGAGCGCGCCGGCCGGGCCGGGGATCGCGCCGCGTACCAGCAGCAGGTTCTGCTCGGGGTCGACCGCCTGGACAATCAGGTTCTGTACGGTGAACCGCCGCGAGCCCATCCGGCCGGCCATCCGGACGCCCTTGAACACGCGACCGGGAGTCGCGCAGGCGCCGATCGAGCCGGGCGAGCGGTGCTTGCGCTCGACACCATGGCTCGCCTTCAGGCCGTGGAAGCCGTGACGCTTCATGACGCCGGCGAAGCCCTTGCCCTTGGTCTTACCGGTGACGTCGATGCGGTCGCCGGCGGCGAACGTCTCGACGGTCACTTCCTGACCGAGCGTGTAGTCGTTCGCGTCGGTGGTTCGCAGCTCGACGATGTGCCGGCGCGGCGCCACGTCCGCCTTCGCGTAGTGTCCGGCGACCGGCTTGTTGACCTTGCGCGGGTCAACGGCGCCGAACGCCAGCTGTACGGCCGAGTAGCCGTCGGAGTCGGCCCCGCGTACCTGGGTCACCACGCACGGCCCGGCCTGCACCACGGTCACCGGGACAACGCGGTTGTTGTCCCAGACCTGGGTCATGCCGAGCTTGGCGCCCAGGATGCCCTTGACTTGCCTGTCCATTGTCCGGTCCCTACAGCTTGATCTCGATGTCGACGCCCGCCGGGAGGTCGAGTCGCATGAGCGAGTCGACCGTCTTCGGGGTCGGGTCGATGATGTCGATCAGACGCTTGTGCGTACGCATCTCGAAGTGCTCGCGAGAGTCCTTGTACTTGTGCGGCGATCGGATGACGCAGTAGCGGTTGATCTCCGTCGGCAGCGGCACCGGGCCAGCGACCTGTGCGCCAGTCCGCGTGACCGTCTCAACGATCTTGCGTGCCGACGAGTCGACCACCTCGTGGTCATAGGCCTTGAGCCGGATGCGGATCTTCTGTCCCGCCATGGTGGCTTCTGTTCCTTCTCTCGATACCGCTACCTGCGCGGGTATTCACCCTTGCAGTCCCCGGTGCCGCGGGATCACTCCCGGGCATCGGCCCAATGTCCGACCCCCGCGCTCGGGCGTGTCGCGGTGCTGGACCAAGCTCCGCCCCGTACGACCGGAGCGACCTTTGTCCACCCACCCGACACCGCCTGACGGAGGTCGGAAGGCACCTCGCGCGCGAAGTTGAACCCCCGCACATGCGAATAGGCGCCGTGCGAGCGCGGTGAGCTGGACCTTTACCGCCGGACAAAACGTCCGTTCGAATCAGGGGCCCAACCCACCGCGCTGCGCGGAACGCAACCTGCTTAATCCTGCGCGAAGCGCAACCCAATCATTATGCCGTAGATACCCACGACATGAGAAATCAGGGTTAGTTACTTCACTTCAGGATCTTGGTAACCCGGCCGGCGCCGACCGTCCGACCACCCTCGCGGATGGCGAACTTCAGGCCGTCCTCCATGGCGATGGGCTGAATCAGCTTCACCGTCATGGCCGTGTTGTCGCCCGGCATGACCATCTCGGTGCCCTCGGGCAGCGTGACGACGCCGGTGACATCCGTGGTCCGGAAGTAGAACTGCGGCCGGTAGTTCTGGAAGAACGGGGTGTGCCGGCCACCCTCCTCCTTGGAGAGGATGTAGACCTGCGCCTCGAACTCCGTGTGCGGCGTGTTCGAGCCGGGCTTGACCACGACCATGCCACGCTCGACCTCTTCGCGCTTGATGCCGCGGAGCAGGAGACCCACGTTCTCTCCGGCGCGCGCGTCATCGAGGGTCTTGCGGAACATCTCGATCGCGGTGACCTTCGTCTTGAGCGACTTCTCCTTGATGCCGACGATCTCGACATCCTCGTTCGGCAGGAGCACGCCACGCTCGCAGCGACCGGTGACGACCGTGCCACGACCGGTGATCGTGAAGACGTCCTCAATGGGCATGAGGAACGGCTTGTCGATCTCCCGCTCGGGCTGCGGGATCTTCTCGTCAACGGCGTTCATGAGCTCCATGAGCGCGTCGGCCCACTTCTCGTCGCCCTCGAGCGCCTTGAGCGCGGAGACCCGGATGACCGGCAGGTCATCGCCCGGGTACTCCTGGCTCGACAGCAGCTCGCGGACCTCGAGCTCGACGAGCTCCAGCAGCTCCTCATCGTCGACCATGTCGCTCTTGTTGAGCGCCACGACGATGTAGGGCACACCGACCTGGCGAGCGAGCAGCACGTGCTCACGCGTCTGAGGCATCGGACCGTCGGTCGCCGCGACCACCAGGATTGCGCCGTCCATCTGCGCGGCACCGGTGATCATGTTCTTGATGTAGTCGGCGTGACCGGGGCAGTCAACGTGCGCGTAGTGCCGCGCCTCGGTCGAGTACTCGACGTGCGCGATGGAGATCGTGATACCACGCGCCTTCTCCTCCGGCGCCTTGTCGATCTCATCGAACGGCGTGTACGGGTTGATGGCCGGCCACTTGTCATGCAGGACCTTGGTAATGGCCGCAGTCAGCGTCGTCTTGCCGTGGTCGATATGACCGATGGTGCCGATGTTGACGTGCGGCTTGGTCCGCTCGAACTTCGCCTTCGCCACTTGGTTCCTCCTGTGGACTTCTTGGTTCTTACCTACGTCTGTCGACCTTGG
>DASQPR010000024.1:0-4405 GCA_035643815.1 Micromonosporaceae bacterium
GGCTGGGCGGTCCAATGCAGGTTCACCGGCGCATCGAGGACGCGCGCGATCGCCCACTCGACGTGCGGGCACACAGCCAGCGGTGTCGAGTGGACAAATACGACGCCACGCGTTGGCACGGATACCTCCCGACGGGTCCAGGTGCGTCTTCCCCAACGACCTGTTCCGTGCGGCGTACACATGCCTTGCGTGTTCATCATGATGCCGGCGCGACGCACGTGGCGCTAGTGAATCGCCGATTTCCGCCACAATCGGGCCGGCGTGTCGCGCGCGACGCGCCGAAGATCACGTCGCGACCGGCCCAGCAGCGGCCCAACTCCAGTCCAGGTGCCAGCGGGTCCGATCGCAGTTGTACGGAAGTTGGCCACTGGTCGGCGCGCGGGGCCGGCCACGTCCCGTACAGTTCCGGGCGCGTTCGGGAACCGGCAGTGTGAGCCGCACAACCACATCGGCCGGAGGGCGACGCTTGCCCCGGTTTCGGTTAACATTGACCGCGGCCGGAGCACCGGCTGATACGTGCTGTGTTGCTTCAAGGGCAAGCCGGATACCCCAAGGCCGGACGTCGGAAGCCAGGCACACCCCCGTGAACCGCAACCGACGTTTTCGCAAGGAGTCCCGCCGTGGCTAGCAACACTTCCAAGACCGCGCGCGCGTCAGTCCGCGCTGGCCAGAGTTCTGGTGCCGCACTGAGCGTGTTGGGTGAGTTCAAGTACGTCATCCCGCTCGACGGTGGCAAGCACGCCTACGTGCGGAATCTCATCTCTGGTAAGACGACGCGGCTCAAGACGAGTTCGGACGCCTTTGTCGAGGAGATCCGCGCGCTCGCGACGGCCGGCCACGGCGCGAAGGTGCGGGCCGAGCTCGATGCGCTCGACGCCGCTCAGCCGACGCACGGCTGGGGTCTGACCGAGAAGCGCCTCGTCGAAGCGGGCGTCTTCGGCGACTGAGAACGCCGCGACAGCTGACGGCCGCGACACCCGAACGCCGCAGCACCCGAACGTAGAGACGAGGGCCGGCGCCTACCAGAGTAGGTGCCGGCCCTCGTCATGCCCGCGTTCGCTATGAGATGTCCGAGACACGTACGCCGTCCAGGGTCGCCGCGAAGTCGGCGCCGAACGCCATCGACGGGGTATAGACCCCCGGAGCGGGACACGTCCGAGAGTCGTTCAGCCTCCCTACGGCCCGGACGACCGAGTCGGCGGTCAGGTCGTACGCGTTAGGACCCGTGAGAGTGCCGCTGCGCGTGTGTCCGTCCGCGTCCCGGACCTCGCCCCAGACCTCGGATCGGCTGCGGGCTCGGCGTTCGGCGTCCGGCCCGGTCACCCGAGCGCTCACGATGCGCCGGGCGAGCCCCAGCAGCGGAGCGGAACGCAGCACGCCCGTGAGGGCGGCACCGCGGCCGTTCATCGGCAACTCCGTGTAGACGGTGATGTTCGGGATGCCGGTGCTGCGAAACGCGGTGACGAGATCGCCCCACCGTATGCTCGCGACCGCCCGCTCGCCGGACGGCAACGGTGCACGGCGGCGAGGCGAGCCCGCCGGTGTCCGGACGAGCACACCATCGCGGCGAACCCGGCCACCGCCGGCCATGCCCGAAAGCGCCGTGCGGGCAGTGCCGCGGCTCATGCCGCCACCCGCGTGGAACGCCAGCTCCAGACTGCTCGCGCTGGGAAGGGAGGCGGCGAGCCGTGCCGCCAGACAATCCGTGGGTACGACATCAAAGCCGGCCCCGGGCACCATGACGACACCGGCTGCCACGGCATCGGCTTGCCGATCAAAGATCGACTCGAAAACCTCGATCTCGCCGGTCACATCGAGATAGTGCGTGCCGGTGGCGAGGCAAGCGTCGACCATGGGGCCGGACGTGACCGCGAACGGTCCCGCGCAGTGCGCCACCAGCCGTACCGCGGAAAGCGCCGTCCGGAGCGCCACCGGATCGTCCAGAGCGACCACCACGTGGTCCAGGCCGACTTCGTCGGCCAGCGCACGCACGGCGGCGCTCCGGCCGGCCAGTACGGGTCGCAGACCCAACCTCGCCGCCCGTCGGGCGACAAGCTCACCGGTGTAGCCGTTGGCGCCATAAATCATCCATTCCGGCATGAGCACACCGTAGGTGGCATGCCGGGCGAGGGCCAATTCTTGCCGGCGCTTGCCGGCCACGACCCACGCTCGGCCGGCCCGCAGCCCGGCAGCGTATTGTTGAACGTCCGCCGAATGGCGGGCCACCCGCACGTTCACGCCCGGGGAGACTCGTGACCGCCACGCGCGACCAACAGCCGCCAGCATCCGGGATCGGAGACACCACAACGCCACCCGCCGAGGCAGGCGGCGACGACGCAGCTCCGGCCGAAGCCGACGGCGGCGACGCAGCCGCAGAGATCGCCGCCGAACAGCGATATGTCGATCGCGTGTACGCCCGTCTCGAACGCGCAAAAAAGGATGCGGCCGAGGCGGAAGCGGCCGGCTACCGCCTGGCGAACGTGGGGAACTTCGGCGCACTGGTCGAGCGCGATGCGATGGTCTTCCACGCCGCCCGCCGCCGCCGGATGCTCGACGCGGAGCATGAGGGCCTCGTGTTCGGCCGTCTGGATCTGCACGGTCCGGAGACCCGATACATCGGGCGGCTCGGCCTGCGCGACGACGAGGCCCGGGCTCTCGTCATCGACTGGCGGGCACCGGCCGCCGCGCCGTTCTATCGCGCCACTCCGACCGATCCGATGAAGGTGATCCGCCGCCGGACGATCGCGAGCAACGGCGAACGCGTGACCAGCATCGAGGACGACCTTCTCGACCCGGACGCCGCGCCGGACGACATGCGAGTTATCGGCGACGGCGCGCTGGTGGCCTCGTTAGCTCGCACGACCGGCACCGGCATGCGCGACATCGTCGCCACCATCCAGCGCGAGCAGGACGAGGCGATCCGATCGCCGGCGTCCGGGGTCACGTTCGTCCGTGGCGGCCCGGGCACCGGAAAGACCGCGGTCGCGCTGCATCGAGCCGCTTACCTGCTCTACTCCGACCGGCAACGCTTTGCCGGCGGCGGCGTGCTGGTGGTCGGGCCATCGCCTATCTTCGTCACCTACATCTCCCGCGTGCTGCCATCGCTCGGGGAAGACGAGGTAACCCTGTCGTCATTGGGCTCGATGGTCGACGGAATCGTGGCCAGCCGCCACGACGACAGCGCGGTCGCCACGGTCAAGGGATCGGCGCGGATGGCGCGCTTGCTCGCGCGGGCCGCTCGTGGAACGGCGCCAGACGCGCCGACGGACCTCCGGGTTCTCTATCGGGGCACGTTGCTGCGCCTCGGACACCGCGAGCTGGATCGGTTGCGCGAGACCGTGTTCGGGCTTGGATCGTCGCGCAACGGCCTGCGCCGCAAGGCCGCCGGCTACGTACTCGACGCACTGTGGCAGCAGGCTCGCGACCTACTCGGGCCCGGCTGGACCACGTCTCGGGAAGACTTTGCCGAGCAGATCGCCGAGCGCCGCGAGTTCATCGCGTTCATGCGGGGTTTCTGGCCGGTGTTGCGGCCGATCGACGTGCTCGGCTGGCTCGCCGATCCGGATCGGCTGCGCAGCTATGCCAACGGATTGCTCGATCGGCGCGAAATGGCGTTGCTGGCCGGCGCTCTCCCGGCCGCGAACGAGAAGCCGGCCGCGAACGAGAGGCCGGGCACCGCCCAGAATTCGCACCGCGCGAAGCCGGCCGGCGTCTCGGTCGAGGACGTCGCGCTGCTCGACGAGCTGGACGACCTGCTCGGGCAGCCGCCCCGGCCGCCGCGGCAGCAGGGCGATCCGTACATGGTCGGCGGCGTACGGGAGGTCACCACGTACGCCGACCGCCATGCGGCCGCCCGCCGGCCCTTCGACCGGCCGACCGACTACCGCGACTACGCCCACATCGTCGTCGACGAGGCACAGGACGTCTCGCCGATGCAGTGGCGGATGATCGGGCGCCGGGCGGCGTACGCCTCCTGGACGATCGTCGGGGATCCGGCGCAGTCGGCCTGGCAAGGCGACCCGACCGAGACACGCAAGGCGCGTGATGCTGCGCTGCGCGGGCGCAAGCACAACGACTATGTGCTGCACACCAACTACCGGAACTCGGTAGAAATCTTCGACGTCGCGGCGACCGTCGTACGCCACGCCGAGCCGGATCTCGAGTTGCCGACCGCGGTACGCCGCACCGGTGTCGAGCCGACCCATGTCGTCGTTGAGCGCGACGAGTTCCCATCGTCCGTACGCGCGGAGGTGGCCGACCTGCTCGGGCAGCCGCCCCGGGCGCCGCGGCAGCAGGGCGATCCGTACATGGTCGGCGGCGTACGGGAGGTCACCACGTACGCCGACCGCCAGGCGGCCGCCCGCCGGCCCTTCGACCGGCCGACCGACTACCGCGACTACGCCCA
>DASQPR010000025.1:0-3377 GCA_035643815.1 Micromonosporaceae bacterium
GCACTCACACATGGCTCAGCGCGAGGAGTTCCGTTGTCCGTCACCCCGATCCGCCTCTTCGGCGACCCGGTGTTGCGCACGCCGGCCGATCCGGTCGTCGATTTCGATAAGGAGCTGCGTACGCTCGTCGCCGACCTGACCGACACGCTTCTCGACGCAGCCGGCGCTGGCCTCGCCGCCCCGCAGATCGGCGTCGGCCTGCGCGTGTTCGTATTCGATGTCGACGATGTGGTCGGCCATCTCGTCAATCCGGTGCTGAGCTTTCCGGACGAGGAGGAGCAGGACGGTCAGGAGGGGTGCCTGTCCATCCCCGGGCTCTACTTCGACACGAAACGCCGGCAGAACGTGATCGCCAAGGGGTTTAACGAGTTCGGGGATCCGATGCAGATCGTCGGGGCTGGCATGATGGCGCGCTGCGTGCAGCACGAGACCGACCACCTCGATGGGGTGCTATTCCTAGATCGCCTGGACGCCGCCGCCCGCAAGCTCGCGATGAAGGAGATCCGCGCCGCCGAGTGGTATGGAGACTCGCCGCCGGTGGTGAAGCTCAGCCCGCACGGGCCGGGCGGTCTGCCGGGCCTGACGCCCGGACGCCTGCGGTGATCGATGCCGTGACGACAACACCGATCAACCCGATGATCAATGCGATCGTCCGGGCCGTCTGATGCGCCTCGTGTTCGCCGGTACGCCGGCCGCGGCGCTGCCGGCCCTCGACGCCATCGCGGCGTCGCCACATGAACTCGTCGCCGTCGTCACCCGCCCGGACGCCGCGGCCGGTCGCGGCCGTGGACTGCGCCGGTCGCCGGTCGGGGCCTGGGCCGACGAGCGTGGCATCGAGACGTTGACCCCGGCGCGGCCGCGCGAGCCGGAGTTCCTCGAACGGCTGGGCGCAATCGCGCCGGACTGCGTTCCGGTCGTCGCTTACGGCGCCTTGGTCCCGCCGGCCGCCCTCGCGATCCCCCGACACGGATGGATCAATCTGCACTTCTCGCTCCTACCGGCGTGGCGTGGCGCGGCCCCCGTCCAGCATGCGGTGCTCCATGGCGATGGATTCACCGGCGCATCGGTGTTCCAGCTCGAGGCCGGTCTCGACACGGGACCGGTGTTCGGCACGCTCATCGAGCAGATCCGGCCCGACGACACGGCCGGCGACCTGTTGGGTCGGCTGTCGAGTGACGGCGCGTCGTTGCTGGTCGCCGTCCTCGATGCGATCGAGGCCGGCACCGTCGACGCGATCGAGCAGCCAAACGACGGCGTCTCGGTCGCGCCGAAGATCACTGTTGCCGACGCCGAGGTGCGCTGGTCCGAGCCGGCGTTCGCGGTCGATCGCCGGGTGCGCGCCTGCACGCCGGAGCCGGGAGCGTGGACGACCTTCCGCGGCGAGCGCCTCAAAATCATGCCGGTACGTCTCACTACTGACGCACCACACGTCGAAGCGGGCCGTGTGGTCGTGGAGAAGGCGCGCGTAGTCGTCGGCACCGCGACCGCACCGGTCGTACTGGGCGACGTACAAGCGGCCGGGAAGAAGCCGATGCGGGCGGTGGACTGGGCCCGTGGAGCGCACTTGGCCGGCGACGACGTTCTCGGTGTGGCCCAGGCGGCGGCGCCCTCGGCTGGCGATCCGGATTCGGCCGCATGAACCGGCCGTATAGCCGCGAGGAGCGGGGCCGCGACGGTCGCATCGATCCGCGCGCCCGCTGGGGCGCCGTCGACGCCGCCCGGCAGGCCGCCTACGAGGCGATCTCGGCCGTGCACCACGACGACGCGTACGCCAACCTCGTCCTACCGGCGGTGTTGCGCGAGATGGGTTTGCGTGGCCGCGATGCGGCGTTCGCGACCGAGTTGACGTACGGAACGTTGCGCACCGGCGAGACGATCGACGCGATCATCGCCATCGCCGCCGACCGAGCCTTGGACCGCATCGACGCTCCGGCGCTCGACGCCGTACGGCTCGGGGTCTACCAGTTGCTGTTCACGCGGGTCCCGGCCCACGCGGCCGTCTCGTCGACGGTCGATCTCGTCCGGGCATCAACCGGCACGAGCGCCGCTGGCTTCGCCAACGCGGTCATGCGGCAAATCGGCTCGCGCGACCTCGATGACTGGCTCGACACTGTCGCACCGGACCCGGCCGTCGACCGGCTCGGCTATCTCGCCGTGACGCGATACCACCCACTGTGGATCGTGCGGGCGTTCGCCGAAGCGCTCGGTGGGGATCTCGATGAAACCGAGCGGCTGCTCGCCGAGGACAACGAACGACCGACCGTCACCTTGTGCGCTCGCCCTGGTCGGGTCGACGCGCTCGATCTCGCCGACTCCACGGGCGGTGCGCCGGGGGCGTTCTCGCCGTACGCCGTGTATCTGCCGGGCGGTGCGCCGGGGGACATTCCGGAGATCGTGCAGCGCAAGGCACACGTACAGGACGAGGGTTCGCAGCTCGTCACGCTCGCGCTCGCGTTTGCGCCGCTAGACGGCACCGCCGGTTCCGACGATTCACGTGACTCGCGCTGGCTCGATCTGTGCGCCGGACCGGGCGGCAAGGCGGCATTGCTCGGTTCCCTCGCGGCCGAATGCGGCGCGACCGTGACCGCGGTCGAGATCGCGCCGCACCGCGCCGATCTTGTCCGTTCGACGTGCGAGGGCATGCCGGTGGACGTCGTGACGGCCGACGGTCGCGACGTCGGGGTGCACGAGGCCTTGCCGGAGCGTGGCTTCGATCGGGTGCTCGTGGACGCTCCGTGCACGGGTCTCGGCGCGCTTCGCCGTCGCCCGGAGGCTCGCTGGCGGCGTACGCCGGCCGACCTCCCGCCACTCACGCGACTTCAACGGGAGCTGCTCGGTGCCGCTCTCCGAGCGGTACGGCCGGGCGGTGTCGTCGCTTATGTCACGTGTTCGCCGCATCTGGCCGAGACGCAGGTGACGGTGACCGAGGCGGCCCGCCGGGCCGCGTTCCCGGTCGAATTCGTCGACGCCCGCCCACTGCTGCCCGACGGTATGCCCGGTCTTGGCACCGGCCCGAGCGTTCAACTGTGGCCCCATCGGCACGGAACGGACGCGATGTTCCTGACGGTCCTGCGGCGAGTGGCGCCCGACGATGGCGGGCCTGGGGAACAAGTCAACTGATGGGGTTCTGGCCGGGGGACAAAAGCATTCTGGCCGGGGGCAAAAGCATTTCTGGCCGGAAGCGATAGCGCCGATGAGCGTCTCGCCGAGCGTTCGCGGGATCGTCGACGAGATCCACAGTCCGGACGAGTCTGGACGTTCCGCGTTCGCCGCCGCATGCATAGACTGTCCCGGTGACCGACCGCGTACCCTCCGTCGTCGCCCCACCGGTCGCCGACGAGCCAACTCTGATCATCGCTCCGAGCCTGCTCGCGGCC
>DASQPR010000026.1:0-2230 GCA_035643815.1 Micromonosporaceae bacterium
ACTTGATCCGGCTCAATGTCCGGCGCCCCAGCATGCTCGTCGACATCAACGCGCTTCCGTTGGTCGGGGTCGACGACCTGCCCGGCGGTGGCCTGCGGATCGGTGCGATGGAGCGGATGAGTGACGTCGCCGTCGCGCCGAGCGTGACACAACGATTTCCCATGATCGAGAAGGCATTGCTGCTCGGGGCCTCGGCGCAGCTGCGGAACATGGCCTCGATGGGCGGCAACCTATGTCAGGCCGTCCGATGCAGCTACTTCCGCGACGGAATGTCGCCGTGCAACAAACGCGAGCCGGGCAGCGGATGTGCTGCGTTGGACGGCTTCAATCGCGGCCACGCGATCCTCGGCACGAGCGACCACTGCATCGCCACCCATCCCTCCGACCTCGCGGTCGCCCTTGTCGCTCTCGACGCCGTCGTACACACCCGTGGGCCCGCGGGTGAGCGTGTCATCGCCATCGACGATTTTTTCCTGCTTCCCGCGGATACGCCGGAGAAGGAGCACCCGCTGGATCATGGCGAGCTGATCGTCACGATCGAGGTACCGCCGGCTCCGGTCGCGAAGGGCTCGATCTACCTGAAGTTCCGTGATCGCGAGTCGTACGAGTTCGCGCTCGTGTCCGTCGGCGCGGCCATGCGAATCGAAGGGGGCACGATCGCCGAGGCACGGCTGGCCCTCGGTGGAGTCGCGACGAAACCGTGGCGGGCACGGCTGGCCGAGCAGAGCCTCATGGGCAAGGCGCCCACGACGGCCACCTTTGAGGAGGCGGCCCGCGCCGAGCTGGCCGCGGCGGTCCCCCGCCGGTACAACGCGTTCAAGATCGAAATGGCTCAGCGAGCCATCGTCCGAGGGTTGACGACCGTCCTGGAAGGGGTGGACCGATGACGACGGCAATCGGACAGGGCATAGATCGAGTCGACGGCCCACTCAAGGTCACCGGATCGGCCACGTACTCCGCGGAGATTGATCTGCCTGGCATGACGTACGCCGCCCTCGCGACGGCGAGCTTGTCGAGCGCCCGGATCAGCGAAATTGACACGGGCCAAGCGGCGCGGGCGGATGGGGTGCTCGCCGTTCTGACGCATCGGGACCTACCGAAGGTCACCCAACCTCCGCTAATCCCGTCGCTGTTCGGCGTTGCCGCGCCGGGCGAGACGTTCTTCCCGATGCAAGACGACATCGTGCACTACGCGGGTCAACCCGTCGCCATCGTCGTGGCCGACAGCCTCGAACGGGCACAGTACGCGGCGACGCTGGTTCGCGTGACGTACGAGGCTCGGTCCTCGGTCACCACGATCGAGCAGGGTCGCTCGGCCGCGTACGAACCGCACGCGATCTTCGCCGGATTCGTGCCCGGCCACGTACGGCGGGGCGACGTCGACGGCGCGCTCGCGAAGGCCGAACACACTGTCGCGGCCGACTACCGCTTCGCGGCCAACCATCACAATCCGATCGAGACGTCGACGACGACCGCGGTCTGGGACGGAGATCGGCTCACGCTCTACGACTCCACCCAGGGCATCACTGCGACCCAGGCCACGGTGTCGGCGCTGCTCGATCTGCCGCTGTCGAAGGTGCGGGTCATCGCCCACTTCGTGGGTGGCAGCTTCGGGTGCAAGGCCATGGTCTGGCCGCACTCGACGCTCGCGGCGATGGCCGCGCGGCACGTACGACGTCCGGTCAGGCTGGCCCTCACGCGCGGGCAGATGTTCACCTCCTGCGGACACCGCGAGGAGCAGGAACAGAGCATGGTCCTCGGCGCCACACATGACGGTCACCTCACGGCGCTGCGTCACCACAAGATATCGATCACCTCGCCGTTCGACGATTGGGCCGAGCCGGCGTTCGGAGCGTCGTCCCAGCTATACAACTGCGCCAACTACGAGGGCGCGTACCAGCTCGTCCGCGGCAACGTCATGACCTCCACGTTCACCCGAGGCCCCGGTGAGGGCATCGGCATCTTCGTCATTGAGTCCACCATGGACGAGCTTGCGCACGATCTGGGCATCGACCCGCTAGAACTGCGTCTACGTAACATTGCCGACGTCGACCCCGGGACGGGCAATCCGTGGAGCAGCCACGGGCTGCGCGAGTGCCTTCGGGCCGGAGCCGACCGCTTCGGCTGGGACCGCCACGACCCGGTTCCCCGGTCACGCCGCGATGGCAACTGGCTCATCGGCACCGGGATGGCCGCGGTCGGTTATCCCCATCCGTTGTTCAATCACACG
>DASQPR010000027.1:0-3184 GCA_035643815.1 Micromonosporaceae bacterium
TTCCGCCGTTCCAGAGCACCGCCGCCAGCGGCACGTTGCCGATCGAGCAAACGAAGCTCAGGATCGCGACGACCGGCCCCACGATCGGCCCCCACACCTTCGACAGCACCGGGTGGTCGGTCAGGAAGAACGTCCGCCAGAACGACTCCGGCACCCAGGCCGCGATCGCCCCAGCGATCAGGAGGCCAAGGACCAGATCGCGGAGGATCGCGGCCCATTCCATGACGAACACGTGCGATACCGAGGTGTACGCGTCGCGGGACAGCAACCGCCGCCGGAACGATCCCTCGCGCTGGATGGACATGTCCATCACCGCATGCCCTTCCATCGAACCGGCCAGACCCCGGTCGGCCTGCCGCGCCGCATCTCGGAGCAGTCGGGCCCGAAGCGTCAGCCGGAACAGCAGCGCGAGGACGACGATCATGATCGGGCCACCGATGAACTCGGCCGCGGTGAACTGCCAACCCATCAGCAGCGCGAGGATGATACCCAGTTCGATGACGAGATTCGTCGAACCGATCTCGAACGCCATCGCCGCGACGAACGACGCGCCCTTGCGATAGAGCGAGCGGGCCAGCGCGACGGCGGCGTACGAACACGACGACGACGCGGCACCCAGGCCGGCGGCTATCGACAGCGTACGCGGACGGTCGTCGCCGAGCAGCCGTACGATCGTCGACCGCCGTACGACGGCCTGGACGACGGCCGAGAACGCGAACCCGAGGATGAGGGCCCAGAGGATTTCCCAGGTCATCGAGCCGGCGATCCGGAGGGCGTGCAGAATGCCGTTCACCACGTCGCTACCATACCCCCAAGGGGTATAGATTGGACGTGATCCACCTTACGTCGGCAGCCCCGCCGCGGTTGTCCATGGGTCAGCGGGGATAAGCCAGACATAGTGCGAGGACACAGATGACGGCAGACCGCGGAGCGGACCCCTGTGAGCGATCTGAGCGAGCGCCGCACGGCAGCGCATGATCGGGCACCGTCGGGAGGTCACAGCGGAGCCGCACTGAGTGACGTGGGGGCAGCATGACGGAAGCGACGCCGTACGGCCGGAGCGCCGCCGAGCAGCGCGCCGACAATCGACGAGCCGCGCGGAATCTCGACGTGACCGGCATCGCCGACGGCTACGAACCGGATCCGAAGCGCTGGAAGGCCCTGACCGTCTGCCTCGTGGCCGGTTTCATGACGCTGCTGGACGTCAGCATCGTCAACGTCGCACTGCCCTCCATCCGCGACGGCCTGCACGCGGCACAGAGCGAACTGTCCTGGGTGCTCTCCGGCTATGCGCTGACCTTCGGCCTCGCGCTCGTGCCGGCCGGTCGACTCGGCGACGCGCGAGGGCGCCGCCGCATGTTCGTCGTCGGCGTGGCCGGGTTCACGATCGCGAGTGCGATCTGCGGCATCGCACCCACCGGCATGGTGCTCGTCACGGCCCGGCTCGTGCAGGGCCTGGCCGGCGGTTTCGTCACGCCACAGGTGAGCGGGCTCATCCAGCAACTCTTCCGCGGGGCCGAACGCGGCCGCGCCTTCGGCCTGCTCGGCGCGACAATCGGCATCTCCACCGCGGTCGGCCCGCTGCTCGGCGGCCTCATCATCGCCGCCGCCGGCGCCCAGGAGGGCTGGCGCTGGGTCTTCTACGTCAACATCCCCATCGGCGCGCTCGCGATCGCGCTCGCGTTCCGCCTGATCCCGGGCAGCCTCGGCAAGAGCGGTAGCGAGGAGCTCGATCTGTTCGGCGCTCTGCTCCTCGGGGTCGGCGTGTCGGCCATCCTGCTGCCGCTGATCGAGAGTCAGGAGCACCTAAACCCGCTCATGTGGCTGCTCGTACCGGCGGGCGTCGTCATCCTGGTCGGTTTCGTCGCCTGGGAACGCCACTATGGCCGCCATCATGCGGCGCTGATCGATCTGTCGCTGTTCCAACGGAAGTCGTACGCATACGGGGCATCGATCGGTCTCGCCTACTTCGCCGCGTTCACGCCGGTGTTCTTCATCTTCACGCTCTTTCTGCAGAACGGGTTGCACTACAGCCCGCTGATGGCCGGCCTGTCGGTGACACCGTTCGCCGTCGGCTCGGCCGGGGCGGCCGCGATCGGCGGCCGGATCGTGTCACGCTTCGGCCGCCCGCTCGTGGCGGTCGGTCTCGTCCTGGTGGCCATCGGTCTTGCCGGCTCGATCCTCGCCGTCGAGCTCGTGCCCGGACACAATGCGGGATTCGCGACCGCGCTGCCGCTCTTCGTTGCCGGGATCGGCAGCGGGAACGTCATCTCACCGAACCAGACGTTGACCCTCAACGAGGTGCCGGTGCAGGGCGCTGGGAGCGCGGGCGGCGTGGTACAGACCGGGCAACGGGTCGGCTCCGCCTTCGGCGTCGCGGTGGTCGGCGCCGTGTTCTTCGACGCGGTCGCCCGCGGCCACGGGGCCTGGGACACCGCCTATCGCGAGGCCGTCACCGTCTCCATCGGGTTCGTCGTGATCGCGCTGGCCGGCGCGATCGCCGACGTCGTCCGGCGCGCTTCGTCGGCACAGGCGGTCACGACCGGTGAGCCGCTGAAGGCTGCTGCGGGCCGCTCGCCGTCAGCTTCCTGATATCCCCGCACGGTCGCGACGGCGGTGTCGGTCACTGGGTCTGCGTACGCTGCCTGCATGGAACGAGTGCTCGGCATCGGCGGCGTGTTCTTCCGCTCGGCGGACCCGGCGGCCCTAGCCCGATGGTATGAAGCCAATCTCGGTATCAACGTCTACCCGGCCACCGATGACTGGTGGATGCAGCAGGCCGGGCCGACCGTGCTGGCGCCCTTCCCGGCCGACACCGACTACTTCGGACGACCCGAGCAGCAGACAATGATCAACTTCCGGGTAGCGGATCTCGACGCGATGCTGGCTCAGCTCCGCGCGGCCGGCTCGATCGTGTCGGACGAGATCAGTGAGGCGTCGTACGGCCGTTTCGGCTGGGCCACCGATCCGGACGGCAACCGGTTCGAGTTGTGGCAACCGGCCGCGGATCTGTCCAACGACCTGGATCTGTCCAAAGAAGCGTGACCCGAGATTTGTTCACGATCCGGCACGCCACGATGCGTGTCCATTTGTGGGCTCACAGCGTTTGGGCGTCAATCCAGAGCGCACACTCGGGGCTCACAGCTCGCGGGCGCACAGCTCGTGGCGCACGGCGTTGGATCCA
>DASQPR010000028.1:0-3122 GCA_035643815.1 Micromonosporaceae bacterium
GACCCGAGACCGTACCGTCCGGTCTCGTGGTCCTGGCTGACGAGGCCGCCCGCCTCAAGCGTCCGCAAGAGCGCGTGAGCGGTCGGTTTCGCCACGCCGACGCGCTCCGCGATCTCGGTTACGCCAAGCCCTCGTCCGGCACCGCTGAGCGCACGGAGGATCTCAATCGCCCGTGCGACCGACTGCACCGCCATGCTTCCCCCCATGTTCGGTATTGCCGAACGATGTTCTGGAATCTACCATTCGACCATGGCCAAACCTGTGGGCATCGTACTTGTCTCACACTCGCGGCAGCTCGCCGACGGGCTCCGTGACCTGTTACTCCAGGTCAGCGGGGCAGGCGAGGATGAGGCGGCGGTGGAGGCGGCGGGTGGAACCGTGGACGGCGGCCTCGGCACTAGCGACGCGCGTATCCGTACGGCGATCCGCGCCGCCGACCGCGGCAGCGGAGTCGTTGTGCTCACCGACCTCGGCAGCGCGGTGCTCACCGCGCGCGCCGTTCTCGCCGACGACACCCGCGACGACGTGCGTCTCGTCGACGCCCCGTTCGTCGAGGGCGCGGTCGCCGCGACCGTCCTGGCATCGACCGGCGCCGACCTCGACGCCGTGTGCGACGCCGCCCGGGAGGCTCGCAATGTCGCAAAACTCTGACACGACCACCGTGCAGACCGAGGTCTGCCTCCCCGCTCACCTGCACGCGCGTCCCGCAGGCCGGCTGGTCCGCGTCGCCGCCGGCTACGCAGCCGCCGTCGACATCGAATTCGGCGACAAGTCGGCATCCGCGCGCAGCATCCTCGCGCTTCTCGCCCTCGGAGCAACCGCCGGCGAGACAGTCGTTGTGCGCGCGATCGGCGCCGATGCCGACAATGCCGTGTCCGCCGTCGTTGACGTGCTCGCCACCACTGAGTAGATCCGCACCTAAACGAACGCCCTCGACCAGTCTTCTCGACTACATCTCGACTAATATCGAGCGGCGAGCGGGCAGGGCCGGCCGCGATCACGAGGCTCGGATCCATGAACGACGTGACACGCGCGATGCGGCCGTCGACCACGTGAGGACTTGTATGCCGTGCGGAACGTACGTGCCGTTAACGGTCAGTCCGTACGCGGCGAACGCTGGCAGCCGGTTGGCGCGGGTCGACACCATCCGCCAGTTGCCGGCTCGGCGCAGCACTCTGATCGCGAGGAACCCGAGCACCGTGTCGCGGCCGGTGAACCAGGTTGCCAGCGGAGGCATCTCCAACTCGACGTCGGCGCGGACGAGATCGGCCAGCTCGCCGATGTCCGCTTGTTCGAAGACGGCGGCGTAGCGGTCGAGCAGGTCCGGAGTTCCGCGTCGGCTGGCTCGCTCACCCCGTCCGCGACCAGCCCGAGTTCGCGTAGACGGCCGCGGGCGTGTTGAGCGCGCCGTTGACCGCCGCGGTCGTCATGTCGAGCATCGTGGCATCGTGGCAACGTCCGACGCCGGCCAGGCTCGTACGTCGCGCAGGATCAGTGCCGCCGGCACTGTTGCATTAAGCGATCGTCATGACCCCTGGCCGCAAGATTTCTCGCGAGATCGAACTCGCGTGCTCCAGCCTGGGCTACGGAATCGGGGCAAAGGCTATGTTATTGGTTGTGCGACCCAGTCGGTAACGCGGCGTTGCCGCCGGCCTGAGGCCTCCCAATGGAGAATCTGCGGCGCCCGAGAACGGCCGATGGCTTAATGCAACTGCGCCGGCTGGCCGCCATCACAAGCGTGAGTACTGCAATTCTCACGGCCAATGCGACCACCCGCAGTCAGCTCAAGCAATCGCGGGCGGAGATGGCGCAGAGATACGCCATGCTGGTCGGATCGGTGGCCCACCCACGGTCGCCGGTAGGTTCGGCGGTATGAGTCGCGATGCCGCAGCTGTCCCCGCCGGAATCGACGCCGTACTGCATGCGCCGCCGCCCCGGTTCACCTCGGACGACGCGCGCAAGATCGCGGCCGAGGCATGCGGGGTTGTGGCAGCGAGCGCTCGCAACCTCGGCAGCGAACGCGACCAGACGTTCATGCTGCTGGATCCGGTTGGTATGGGGCTCGCGGTGCTGAAGGTGTCGAACCCGGCCGAGGACATCGCGACACTCGACATGGAGGCGCTGGCGGCACATCACGCGGCCGCGGCCGACCCGGGCCTGGTCATCGCGCAACCGCGCGCCGTGCCGGTCGGCGCCCCCAGCACGGGCGATCCGGAAGCGTACCGGGCGCGCTGGGACACCGACGACGCGACGCATTGGGTCCGGCTCTATGACGTCCTTTCCGGCCGGTCCCGATTCGACCCGCGTACGCTCGCCGATCCAGCGCTGATCGCCTGGGGTGAAACGACCGCGCGCCTCGGTATGGCGCTACGCAGCTTTATCCACCCCAGCGCGATCCGGCACCTGCCATGGGACGTCCAGCACGCCGCGCGCGTGCGACCCATGCTGGCCGCGGTGGCGGATCGGTCGCAGCGCGCCGCGGTGGACGCCGTGCTTCGCCGGTACGACGACGCGGTCGCACCACGCTGGGCGGCGTTGCGCGCTCAGGTGATCCACAGCGACCTCACGGTTGACAACGTGCTTGCCGATGATGCTGGTCTGATCACCGGGATCGTCGACTTCGGCGACCTCACCCACAGCGCGCTGGCCGTCGACATCGCGTCCGTGCTCGACTCGCTCGCGATGGGTCGCGCCGGCGACGAGATGTTCCGGGTGGCCCGGCTGGTGCTCGACGGGTACGAGCGGGTCGCGCCGCTCGAGCCGCTGGAGCGTGAACTCATGGGTGAACTGTGGGCGACACGGGCGGCGGTCGGCGTCGCGATCGGGTCCTGGCGTGCGTCGCGTGGGCTGGAGGAGCCCGCGTTCGCGCAGCGTCTCAACGAAACTGCGCTGGTGATGATGGATCACATACTCACCACCGGCTGGGATCGCACGGCACGGCTGCTCGGCGCGTCCGCGGGCGTACCGGTCTCCGCGGCGGCCGGCGGCCGTCCCACGCTCGTGGCCCGGCGGGACGCGGCATTCGGACCGGCGATGGAACCGCTCAGCTACTCCGAGCCCATCGAGATGGCCAGCGCGGCCGGCGTATGGATGGTCGATACCAGCGGCCGCCGCTACCTCGA
>DASQPR010000029.1:0-3333 GCA_035643815.1 Micromonosporaceae bacterium
ACATCGGCCAAGGGACTCGAGATCGACCCGGTCACCGCCACCCACGTGGAACTCATGTGGGTGAAGGGATCCGGCGGCGACCTCGGCACACTGACCGAGCCCGGTCTGGCCGTCCTCCGTCTGGACCGGCTGCGTGCACTGGCCGACGTCTACCCGGGCGTGGCTCGTGAGGACGAGATGGTCGCCGCGTTCGACTTCTGCCTGCACGGACGCGGGGGAGCGGCGCCGTCGATCGACACCGCGATGCACGGGCTGGTCGACGCGCCGCACGTCGACCACCTGCATCCCGACTCCGGCATCGCGTTGGCCACCGCGGCCGACGGTGAGGCCCTGACCAAGGAGTGCTTCGGTGACCGCGTCGTCTGGGTGCCGTGGCGGCGGCCCGGCTTCCAGCTCGGTCTCGACATCGCCGCGGTCAAGAACGCACATCCGCAGGCCATCGGCTGCGTTCTCGGTGGACACGGGATCACGGCCTGGGGTGCGACGTCCGCCGAGTGCGAGGCCAATTCTCGGGAGATCATCGGTACGGCGGCGGACTTCATCGCCGGGCGCGGGCGCCCGGAACCGTTCGGTGCGGTGCTCGACGGCTATCAGCCGCTCGCCGAAGGGCCTCGGCACGAGCGAGCGGCCGCACTGTTTCCGGTGATCCGCGGGCTCGCGTCGACCGACCGGCCGCAGCTCGGCCACTATGCCGACACCGATGTCGTCCTCGACTTCCTGGCCCGGGCGGAGCACCCACGCCTCGCGGCCCTGGGCACGTCGTGCCCGGATCATTTCCTGCGGACGAAGGTGCGCCCGCTCGTCGTCGACCTGCCGGGCAGCGCGCCACTCGACGACGTGATCGCCCGGTTGCGTGAGCTGCACACCGATTACCGCGACGAGTATGCGGCCTATTACCAGCGCTACGCGACGCCCGACTCGCCACCGATGCGGGGCGCCGACCCGGCGATCGTCCTCGTGCCGGGCGTCGGCATGTTCTCGTTCGGCGCGAACAAGCAGACCGCCCGGGTGGCCGGCGAGTTTTACGTCAACGCGATCAACGTGATGCGTGGCGCCGAAGCAATCTCGACGTACGCGCCGATCGCCGAGTCGGAGAAGTTCCGCATCGAGTATTGGGCGCTGGAAGAGGCGAAGCTCGCTCGCCTGCCGAAGCCGAAGGCGTTGGCGGGCCGCATCGCGTTCGTTACCGGAGGCGGTTCGGGCATCGGCCGGGCCACCGCTCTCCGTCTGGCCGCCGAGGGCGCGTGTGTGGTCGTCGCCGACCGAGATACGTCCGGGGCGGCCTCCGTCGCCACCGAGATTGGCGGACCGGACGCAGCGGTCGCCGTCACCGTCGACGTGACCGATGAGGCGGCCGTGGCGGCGGCGATCCGGGCTGCTTCGCTGGCGTTCGGCGGCGTCGACCTCGTCGTGAACAACGCCGGCCTGTCCATCTCGAAGCCGTTGCTGGACACGTCGGTGTCGGACTGGGATGTGCAGCACGACGTGATGGCGCGCGGATCGTTCCTTGTCGCACGCGAGGCCGCCCGGGTCATGATCGTGCAAGGCATGGGCGGCGACATCGTGTACATCTCGAGCAAGAACGCCGTCTTCGCCGGCCCCAACAACGTGGCGTACGGCGCCGCCAAGGCCGACCAAGCTCACCAGGTGCGGTTGCTGGCGGCCGAACTCGGCGAGCACGGCATCCGCGTCAACGGGATCAACCCTGACGGCGTCGTCCGCGGGTCCAGCATCTTCGCCAGTGGCTGGGGCGCCCAACGCGCCGCGGTCTACGGCGTTCCCGAGGCCGATCTCGGCGCGTTCTACGCCCAACGCACCCTGCTCAAGAAGGAAGTGCTTCCCGAACATGTGGCAGCGGCGGTGTTCGCATTGGCCGGCGGCGAGCTGTCGCAGACGACCGGCCTTCACGTCCCGGTCGATGCCGGCGTGGCGGCCGCGTTCCTGCGATGACTAAATCGGTGCTGCGATGGGCATTGTGTCGCTATGACGATTATGGCGACTCAACGTGAGCCGCGCAGCGCCGACGCGCGCCTATGCGGCGGTGGACCTTGGCGCGTCCAACGGACGGGTCATTGTAGGTCAGGTCGGCCGGGGCGAGCTTCGCATCGACGACGTACGCCGTTTCGCGAATGAACCCATCCGGCGCACCGATGGCCTGCACTGGGACATCGATTCCCTCTATCGCGACACGCTCGCTGGTCTGCGGACGGCCGTCGCTGGCGGCGGTATCGCATCGGCCGGCGTCGACTCGTGGGCGATCGACTACGGCCTGCTCGATGCCGGCGGTCGGCTGCTGAGTCTGCCGTTCCACTACCGCGATGACCGCACGACACGTCCGGATCCGGATCTCGACGCGCGCACGGATCCGGCCGGAAACTACGCGGTGACCGGCATCCAGCACCTGCCGTTCAACACCATGTACCAACTCCTGCGCGAGCCGGCAGCGACGTTGGCCAACGCCGCGACGATGCTGCTGATCCCGGATCTGCTGGCGTTCTGGCTCACTGGCGAGGTCGGTGCGGAGCGGACCAACGCGTCGACCACGGCGCTCTACGACGTCCGTACCGGCCAATGGTCCGACGTCCTGATCGACGGCGCCGGCCTGCCCCGGCGGCTGTTTCCCACGCTTCGCGACCCGGGCCAACGGATCGGGCCGGCGCAGCCCGCCACCGGCCTCGATGGGCTGCCGATCGTCTCGGTCGCGTCCCACGACACCGCCTCGGCGGTTCTCGCCGTGCCAGCCACGGGGGATCGATTCGCCTATGTGTGCACCGGAACGTGGTCGCTCGTCGGCGTCGAGCTCGACGGGCCGGTGTTGAGCGACGCGAGCCGGGAGGCGAACTTCACCAACGAGGTCGGCGTCGACGGCACCATCCGCTATCTGCGCAACGTGATGGGCCTGTGGCTGTTGCAGGAGTGCCAGCGCACCTGGGGCGACTCGGACGCGGGCCGACTGCTCGCGGCGGCCGAACACGCGTCGCCGTTCGCGGCGATCGTCGACCCCGACGACGCCGACTTCCTCGCGCCCGGCGACATGCCGAGCCGGATCGACGCGTACTGCGCGCGCACGGGTCAACCGCGACCGGTCGACCGGGCCGGCTATGTCCGGTGCGTCATGGAGAGCCTGGCGCTTGCGCATCGGGCCGCCGTCGCGGATGCCGTACGGCTGACCGGGCGAGACGTCGACGTCGTACACGTTGTCGGCGGTGGCGCGCGCAACTCGCTGCTGTGCCAGTTGACGGCGGATGCGTGCGATCGCCCGGTCATCGCTGGACCCGTCGAGGCGACCGCGCTCGGCAACGTTCTCGTTCAGGCGCGGGCGAACGGCGGACC
>DASQPR010000030.1:0-3762 GCA_035643815.1 Micromonosporaceae bacterium
CGCTGGCGGTCGCGGCACTCCTGTCCGGATGGGCGGCCGCACAACGACCGTACGTACTTCCCGGGCTCACGCTGTCGGCCGCCTCGGCCGCGGACAGCACCATGATCGCCATCATCATTTCCATTGCGATCGGTGCCGTCATCCTGTTTCCGAGTCTCGCCCTGTTGTTCCGGCTCAGTCTCGCCGGCCGCTTCGACCCGGCCGCGATCCGGCGACAGGAGCCCGCGGCCGGTCCCGATGCGCCGCGACCGGCATGGTCCGCGCGCGTCGCGATCGCGAGCCTGCTCATCGGCGTCGTTTTGCTGACGATTGCCGACGCGGGGGTGGCCCACGTCTTCGGCATTGCGGCGTTGGTGGTGGCGGCATTCGCGGGCTTCACCGCGATCGGCCCGGACGAGCTGGCCCGCCGGGGCTCGCCGTCCGACGCATCGCCGGCCCGACCGCGCCCACGCTGACCTTCTCCGGAACGATGCCGATTCGGCCCGTGGCGCGAGGCGGCTCCTAGTCGCCGACGAGTTGGGTGTACGTGCGGTCTGTGTGCCGACGTCGCCAGGGTCATCGCGGTTCGGGCAGCTCCGATGTGAGGGTTCGTCTGATCGCGAGGATGGCGACATCGTCGGTCGCCGGCTGGTCCCGAAGCATTCGTGTCATCGCCGTGGTGCAGATGATGTCGGGCGGCGCGCAGACCAGGGCCTCGGCTACTTCGTTCATGCCGTCGATGACGGACCGGTCGTGACGTTCAACCAGCCCGTCCGTGTAGAGGAACAGGCACTCACCGACGTGTAGTGGGCGATGCGTGTTGTGGCGGGGTGCGTCGTAATGAGCTCCGATCGGAAGATCAGGTTTGATCGTGACGATATCGGCCGGCGACGTTTCGGTGACGACGATCGGCGGTAGGTGGCCGGCGCTGGACATGGTCAGGTTGCTGAGGCTGGAGTCGAGGACCGCGTAGAACACGGTGGCCATCGCGTCGGGCTCGAACCGTTGGACCTTTCGATCGAGCCTGGTGAGGACGTCAGCGGGGTCGTCGGTCTCCATGGCGTACGCGCGGAGGGCGCTTCGGATCCGGCCCATGACGACGGCGGCGTGCAGGCCGCTGCCGGCGATATCGCCGATGGCGATGCCGATGTTGCCGGACGGGAGCGTGAACAGGTCGTACCAGTCGCCGCCGACGCCGACCTCGGTGCCCGGCACATAGCGCGCCGCGATGTCCAGCCCGGCGATGGGAGCGGGCCGGACGGGTAGGAGGCTGCGTTGCAGCGCCAGGGTGGCCGCGCGGTCGAGCTGCGACAGCCGAGCCTGAGTAGCGAGGCTCGCCCGGTCGGCGACGAGCTGCAGCAGTTCCACATCGTCGTCGGTGAATCGGCGATGGCTCAGCGAGCCAACATGTAGCACGCCGATGAGGCGACCCGCATTGACCATGGGTACGCCGAGGACGGACTCAACTCCCTTGGCGAGAAACAGCGGGTTGACGACGTTGGTGCTGTCGACGTGTTCGATGGCAATCGGTTGCCGTTGCGCCGCGACCGCGCCGGCGAATCCAGCTCCGACCCGTACCCGGAATCCTTGCTGTACCTCTTCCTCGAGACCCTTGGCGGCAGTTGCAACGAGTTCCGTGCCGGTCGGGTCGAGCAGGAGCACGACGGCGGTCTCGGCCCTGAGCAGATCGCGGATGCGCTCCAGCAGCTCGGCGAGAAGCTCTTCGACGCCCAGCCGCGAAAGAGCCGCATCGGTGACACTCTGCAGCCGCCGAAGCTTCTCGTCGCTGTCCGCGGGAGTCTTCACCATCACCAGGGCATCCTTAGCTCACACACAAGATCGGCATCGGATTGACTGTCGCAGCCGGAATGGTGCCTGTCCACACCCCGCAACTGTCGATATGACGCGATCTGGTCAGCCGACCTCAACTCCCCGGAGCAGACAGGTGCGCCCAGACGCCGGTGAGCTCCAGGACCTGGCGGACCAACCCGGACGCACCGGTGATGTGGTACGGCTTCGGCGGGGCGTCGGCGAGGCGACGACCCCTGAGTAACGAGGCGATGCCGGTCGAGTCGATAAACGAAACCTCAGAAAGATCGATCACGACGCTGGCCGTTTTCTCGTCGGCGACCGTCGCGGCGATATGTTGATCGAGTTCGCCGACCGTGGCCAGGTCGATATCACCGCTCGGCCGCACCCGAGCGACGCCGGCGCTGTCGTGCTGGACGGAGACGGACAGCCCCACGCGTAGCCTCCACAGGTTGTCATGACCAACGACCCGACCCTACCGCTGGAGCGCCTTCCTCGGCGCTCGCGGCTCACGGCCGGCTGACGCCGTCCGCCCTTGGTCTGCCGATCATGCCATCCGGCTTCACCTCGCGGGTCGGTGGATATCGCCGTCCGATCGGCCGGGGTACGGTGTTGCGGACACGCCCGGATGGGCCTCGCCACCCCGAGCCGCCGGAGGGCACTGATGGCCGCTGCTGCACTCGCCGCACCTCCGCTCACGGTGCTACTCGTCGAGGACGACGCCGCCGATGCCGTCCTGGTCGAGGAGTTCTTCGATAGTCATTCGTACCCGGCAGATCTGCGTCGGGTGCCCGACGGGGTCGAGGCCCTTCGCTACCTGACTGGACAGGACGAGTACGAGGGCGAGCCGACGCCCGATCTGATCTTGCTCGACTTGAACATGCCACGGATGGACGGCCGGGAACTCCTGCGGACATTGAAGGCGCCGGATTCGTCGTGGCTCACGATCCCGGTCATCGTGCTGACGACATCGTCGGCCGAGGACGACGTCTTGGGCAGCTATCAGGATCACGCCAACGCCTACGTGACCAAGGCGCTGAACTACGACGCATTCCAGGCATCGATGGCCGAACTACATACGTTCTTCGCCCGGGTGGCGACGCTCTATCGCCGCGACGCGCACGCCTGACACACCGAACCTCGGACGCCGGCCGCTGAGACGCTGGCAGGCAACTTCTTCGCGACGTCGGTGATGCGGCCGTCGGCGTGTTTCTCCGATCCACTGTAGGGGAACTGAGAAGCATGTCGACAACTGCAACGGTCCGCGGCGGCGCCCGCCGCACCGCGCACAGCGGTGCGCTCGAGGTACTGACCCGGATCGGATTCATTGGGTACGGGCTCCTGCACTTGGCGATCGCATGGCTCGCTCTGCAGGTCGCCGCACACCACACTGGAACAAAGGCGGATCAAGTCGGCGCGTTCCAGTTGCTCGACAAGCAACCGGCCGGCCGCGCACTACTCATCATCATTGCGGTCGGTCTCGGCGCGATGGCACTCTGGCAACTTCTCGTCGCCGCCGTCGGCCACACGAACTACCACGGCCGGCGTCGCACCTTCGAACGGATCGCGTCGCTTGCGCGGGTCGTCGTGTACGCGTTTTTGCTGTGGACCGACATTCGAGTGCTTCAGGGCACAGCGACGTCCGGTTCGTCCTCGCAGGAACACGCTACGGCGGGCGTGTTGGCCCATCCGGCCGGACAGTGGCTTGTGGCACTGGCGGGAATCGTCGTGTTCGCGATCGGCGTCGGCATGATGATCTATGGCGCGAAGCGGTCGTTCGAGTCGAAGCTCAACCTGGCGTCGGCGCGCCGCCCGGTCCGCCAGACGGTGGTCCGGCTCGGCCAGGTGGGCTACATCGCCAAGGGCGTTGCGTTTGCGATCGTCGGCGCCCTGCTGTTCGATGCCGCGATCTCCGACCAGGCGGCGCGCTCACGTGGCCTGGACGGTGCCCTGCGAACGTTGGCCGGCCAGCCG
>DASQPR010000031.1:0-2207 GCA_035643815.1 Micromonosporaceae bacterium
GAGTTGTCCGACGCGGTCCTGGCCGGCGCCGACCCACCGACCCGATCTCTCGTACGGGCGGCCGCCTATCTGCCCCGGGTCGACGCCAAGCTGATGGTCGACGTCGGTCAGGACGACACTCCGGGCGACGGGACGGCGCTACCCAGCGCGGCCGACATCGCAGCGGCGGAGGCCCTGCTGGTTCGCGCCGCGCCACTGCTGATGCCGGAGTCCGGGCGCCCGGGCTGGTATCAGGTAAGTGCCGCCGCCCGCTCCGGCGTGTTGTCCAAAGATCCGCTGCCCGACCTCCGGCGGCGGCTTCTTTTGGAGTCGGCGATGCGGTCATACCTGCGTCGCGGCGACATTCCGAGCGCGATCGCCGCCGGTGTTGACCTCGAAGAACCGGCCATGCTCGTCGACGTCCTCGACCGGTACGGTGCCGAGCTGATCATGAGCGGACGGATCAGCGACGTGATGGCGGCCGTAACCGCGATCCCACCCGCAGCCCGCACGCCGGCCGTACGGCTGGTCGAAGCGGAGGCGCGGCACAGTCTCGGCGACGTCCCGGCGGCGCTGGCCTGTCTGGCCGATGTCGAGGCGAGCGGGACGGCGTCCACGGCGGCGGTCGCACGGCGGGTGGGCAAGATTCGCCAGCTCGCCGGCGACATTTCCGGTGCGGCGGCCGTCTACGAGCGGGTCGTACGAGACGGCAGCCAACCCGTCGACGAGGCGATCCTGGTCGGACAGTTAGCCACCGTCCACTGGCTACGGGGCGAATCGGTGCCCGCTCGCGCGGTGGTTACCGAGGCGATTGCGATGGCGGAGAAGTGTGGTGATCCGCAGGCGCTCGCCGGTGCGTACGCGACGGCCGCGATGATCGCGGAGCGCGACGGCGACTTCGCGGCGAACGAGGCCTACACGGCGCGCGCGGCCGAGGCGGCGACCGTCTGCGGTGACCTCGTCCAGCTGACCCGCATCCGCATCAACCGCAGTCAGCGGCTGATTGGGCAAGGGCACTACGGTAATGCACTGGTCGAACTCGACGAGGCGATCCGGCTGACCCACATGACGGGCACGGACGGTTGGTTCGGCGCCGTGGCGCGGACGAATCGCGGGTGGGCGTTCCGCGGTCTCGGCCGATACGACGAGGCGATCTCGGAATTCAATACGGCGCGGGAACGCTGGCGGGCGGGCGGCAGCGACCTGGTGGCGTACGCACTGATCGGGCTCGGTGCCACTCACCTGGACCGAGGCGACGTTGAGCTGGCCGACGCCGAGTTGACGGAATCGATCGCGATCGGCGACCGGTCCGGCGACCATCAGGCACTGACCGGCCTGGTGACCGTGTCGCGGGCACGGTGGGCCACCGATAAGGCATCGGCTCGCGAGCTCAACGACCGGGCGCTGGCCACGGTGCCCGGCCTGTGGCGCAGCTGGGCGCTGCTGACGGTCGGCTGGTTCGCATTGGAAGAGGGTGATCGCGCGCTCGCCATCGCACAGGTCGAGGCGGCGTTGACGAACGCGGAGCGCTATTCCGATCCGTGTGCGCTGGCCGAGGCGGCCGAGCTGCATGCGCTGGCGACCGATGACGATACCGCCGCGATCCGCATGCTGGCCGACGCACAGCGGCAATGGGCGATGCTGGGGAACCCGGTGTTCGTCAACCGGAACGCGGTCATGTTGGCGCACCGGTCCGGCGTGAATATCGCCGCGGCCGAGGCCCGCCTCCGCGCCGTTGGTGTGCGCCCCGCAGTGGCTGCTGCGGCCGGGCCGCTCCGGGTGGTCGGCGCGTTCCGGAATGCGCCGACCGAGTCCGACCAGGCCCGGCTCGTACGGGCCGCGGCGGAGGCGGTCGCGCGGTTCCGATCCGATGGCGACGCGAACCGGGCTCGCCAGACTTTGGGTGACCTTATCGGTCAGCTGCCCGGTCCGCCGACTGACAACGACCTCCGCGAGCTTTACCTCGTCTCGGTCGCGACATTGGCGCGGGCCTGCGAGGTGACCGGCGATGTCGACGCCGCGTTGGCTTGGCACCTGCGGGTGCTCGAGGATGCTCCGTACGACGAGAATGGGCATCTCGGCGTAGTCACCACGTTGGTCCGAGCCGGTCGGCATAGCGAGGCGCGGACGCGCTACCTCATGTACACCGAGCGGATGCGCTCGCGCGGCCGCGAGCCGGCGCCTTATCCGTTCGACTGACGCTGCGCCGAGTCGGACCGTCGTGTGCC
>DASQPR010000032.1:0-3246 GCA_035643815.1 Micromonosporaceae bacterium
CGGCATGGACTTCAACACGGCCAACCAGACGCTGACCAACCTCGGGCTCGCGGTCGCGCAGACGCAAAAGCAGAGCGATCTGCCCGCCGGCCAGGTGATCGCGCAGAGCCTCCCGCCGGGCTCGGGCGCGGTCAACGGCGCATCGATCATTCTCACGGTAAGCGCCGGACCGCCGCAGGTGCAGGTGCCGAACGTGTCTGGCGTCGGCTACTCCTTCGACCAGGCGGCGCAGATCCTCCAGCAGGCCGGCCTGCAGGCAGTCAAGGTGTCCGACTTCCCCGGGGGTCATGTGGGCCAGCAGAACCCGGGGCCAGGGACGACCGTCCCCCAGGGCACGCAGGTGCAGCTGTGGGTGCTGCCCTGACGGGGGCGGCCGATCGCGCTCCCAAACTGGTCGCCGGCCGGGCCGTCACGCGGCGTCGGGCACCGGTGCCGCGCGGTTTCGTCCCCACGCCCGACGGACCCGCGACGGGCGACCCGGTCACGGAGGCGGAGGGCGCCACGAACACGAGATGGCGAATCGGTGCGCACGTGCCGGCGGCCGGCGGGCTGGCGCGGGCCGCTTTGCCGTACATCGACGCGACCGGCGCGGACGTCGTGCAGGTCTACGTGAGCAATCCGCGCGGATGGGCGCTGTCGACCGGTGACCTCGCGCAGGACGAGGCGTTCACCACCGGCTGCGCCGAGCGCGATGTGATGGCCTTCGTTCACGCATCGTTGCTGGTCAATCTCGGATCACCAACCGCGGAGACGGTACGGCGTTCCGCGGTCACGCTCGACCATGCGCTAAGGCGGGGCGCCGCGATCGGTGCGCGTGCCGTGGTCTTCCACGCCGGGAACGCTGTCACCGCCGAGCATGCCCCGACCGCGTACGGGCAGCTTCACGAGACGTTACTGCCACTACTCGACACCGCGATGGCGGCCGGTTGGCCGCGACTGCTGGTCGAGCCGAGTGCCGGTGGTGGCCGATCACTGTCGGCCCGGGTCGAGGCGCTCGCCGATTACATCGACGCGGTCGAACACCATCCGTGGCTCGGGGTCTGCTTCGACACGTGCCACGCGTGGGCCGCTGGGCATGATCTCGCGACACCCGGCGGGATGACCGAGACGCTGGACGCGCTGGTCGCGGCGTGTGGCGAGAAGCGGCTCGCGCTCGTACACGCGAATGATTCCAAGGACGGCCGCGGCTCGCTCCGCGACCGTCACCAGAACATCGGCGCGGGGTTGATCGGCGAGGACGCGTTCGGTGAGTTGTTCGCGCATCCGGCAGTGGCCGGCGTGCCGATCGTCGTCGAAACCCCGAGCGAGCGCGCGGCCGGGCACACGGCGGACATCGCCACGCTCCGGCGGATCGCGACGGGCCGCCACGGCTCCGGCGCTCGACGCGGCGGCGGCTGATCCACGTTCGGTGATTGGCGTCGGACTGGACGCCGCGTGGGCGCGCGGCGGCCGAGTCGATCATTGCCGCAGGTCAGGCCGGCCGACCCGGAGTGAACCGGGGCACAGTACCCTTGCGCCGCCCTCGTAGTTAGGGCAACCTTACTGAGGTTGGCCTTGCCTAAGGCCACGAGTCATGCAGCCGAACGGGACCGGAGGGCGTATGTACACGTGCATTTGCGAGCGAGTGCGCGAATGTGACGTGCGCGCCGCGATCCGGCGTGGTGCCGAGACCGAGGAATCGGTCGGCGACGCCTGCGGCGCCGGAACCGGCTGCGGCACCTGCCTCGATCGCATCTGCGAGCTGATCGAGGAAGAGGCTCCCGTGGCACCGGTGCCAATCGCCGCGTAAGCGCCCGATTTCGCCTACGCTTCCCCTAACCGACGTGTGAGGGGTTCATCCATGCAGGGCGATGCCCGGGTCACCGAGTTCCTGAACGAGCAGCTGACCGCCGAGCTGACCGCCATCAACCAATACTTCCTGCACGCAAAGATGCAGGAGCACTGGGGCTACACGACGCTCGCCGCGCACACGCGCGCCGAATCGCTCGACGAGATGCGCCACGCCGAGATCCTGACCGATCGGATCCTGTTCCTCGACGCCCTGCCGAACTACCAGAAGCTGTTCGCGCTGCGGATCGGCGAATCCGTGCCAGAAATGTTCGCGAGCGACATGAAGATCGAAGTCGAAGCGGTCGACCGGTTGCGCCGAGGCGCCGAATACATGCGCTCCGTCGGTGACATCACCTCATGCAAGCTCTTCGAAGACATCCTGGCCGACGAGGAACAGCACATCGACTATCTCGAAACCCAGCTCGCCCTCATTGAGAAGCTCGGCGAGCCCCTCTATCTGCTGAACGTCACGAAGCACCCGGACTCGGCCTAGCCGCGTCCTCGGCTCTCGCCGCCCGCGCCGCTTTGCTTTCGCCGCCCGCGCCATCATCTTTGTCGAACCGGGGGTCACCGACCCGCACGTGGCGTCGGTGCACTGTGGAATCCGGCCGAGTGGCGGCGGGTCGCTATCGTCACCGCCATGAGGCGGATCGCACGCCGCGAAGCGCTCGCACTGGTAGCCGGACTGGGGACGGCCACGGTCGTCGCGGCCTGCACCCGGCGCGGCCAGGCGAGCGCTGCCTCGTCGGCGAGCCCACATCCGGCGTCGTCCGGCACCACGGCGCCGACGCTGAGCCCTCCGGCACCCAGCGCGTCACTGCCGGGTCCATCACCGGCCAGCCCGGACTGGGACAGGCTCGCCGGTCAACTGCGTGGTCGACTGCTGCGCAAGGCCGATTCCGGGTACGCAACGGCCGCTCGTCTCTACAATCCACGGTTCGATGCGACGGCACGCCCGACGGCGATCGTGGCGGCGGCCACGGCTTCCGACGTCGCCGCTGCCGTACGGTTTGCCGTCGACGCGCGCGTCCCGTTCGCCGTACGCAGTGGAGGGCACTCGTACACCGGCTCGTCGACTAGTCACGGTCTCGTCATCGACGTGTCGTCGCTGGCCGCCGTCACGGTCGACACGGCGCACCACACCGCGCGGATCGGGGCCGGCGCGCGACTGGTCAACGTATACGCCGCCTTGGCCGCCAAGGGGGTTGGCATTGCCGGCGGCTCGTGTCCGAGCGTCGGCATCGCCGGACTGGCAATGGGCGGCGGCGTCGGCGTACTCGGCCGGGCGTGGGGACTTACCTGCGACGCCGTACGGTCGGTCGACATCGTGACCGCCGACGGCGCGGCCCGTACGGTCGACGCGACCCGTGATGCCGATCTGTTCTGGGCGTTGCGGGGCGGCGGTGGCGGCAGTTT
>DASQPR010000033.1:0-2634 GCA_035643815.1 Micromonosporaceae bacterium
GGTGGAAGCGATCGAGGCCGGCTTCCAGAAGCGGGAGATCGAGTCGTCGGCGTACCGAATTTCGCAAGAGATCGACTCGGGGGCTCGAACCGTCGTCGGCGTCAACCGGTACACGATCGACGAAGAGGAGCCTTACGAACCGCTCCGCGTCAATCCGGCGATCGAGGCCGAGCAGGTCGCGCGGCTGGCGAAGCTGCGTGCCGACCGAGATGGCGACGCCGTCGACCGCGCGCTGGTGGCGCTTACGGCCGCGGCCGATGGCTCGGAGAACGTCCTTCACCCAATGAAGGCGGCGCTGGCCGCCCGCGCCACCGTGGGCGAGGTCTGCGGCGCGCTTCGCCAGGCGTGGGGTCGGTATCAACCCAACGACCGCTTCTGATCGGTACGAGCCCGGATCGCGGCTCGGCGGCGCACAACGGGTGCGACGCACCGGCCAGCGACGCGGTGACTATCACTCTCGGTGCAAGGTCAGCACCGCAATGACGGGGCATTGCGGGCGACCGGCCATTTCGTCGGGCCGGTCGTGTCCCCCGACCGTGGTGACCCGTTGTATGAGGCATATGCCTCGCGTCGACGGTCCACAATACGAGGGGTAACGATGTTGCCAGCAGAGATCACCGTCACCTGGGAAAATCCGAAGGCAGTGACACTGCGCAACGTGGTACGCACGGGAAACGCATTGCGCAGCGTCACCACTGCCGGACTAGGCTGACGACGTTGTTCCCGACCAAACGAGATCAAGAAGAAGCCGTGACCAGTGCGCTGACGATGCCGCAGAGTGATGATGTGAGTTCAGGGTGGCCCGAGACGCCGCCCGGCGCCGACCCATTGCCCGGTCAGCTCGACCGGTGGTTGTCGGCTCGGGGCGCCGAGCTCGTCGCCGTACGGCGTCACTTGCACGCTCACCCGGAGCTGTCCGGGCGCGAGTTCGAGACTTCCAAGCTCGTGTTCCGGCAACTGACCGCGGCTGGCCTGTCGCCACGCCTGCTGCCCAAGCGCAACGGTGTCATCTGCGACGTGCCCGGCAACGGCACGACCAGCTCGATCATCGCGTTGCGGGCCGATCTCGACGCGCTGCCGTTGCAGGACGCCAAGGACGTGCCGTATAGGTCAACCGTCGAGGGCGTCTGCCACGCGTGCGGACACGACATTCACACCACCGTCCTGCTCGGCGCCGGCCTCGCGCTCGCGAAGCTGGCCCGCCGCGGTGAGCTGCCCGGAACGGTACGGCTGCTGTTCCAGCCGGCCGAGGAAAACCCGCCGAACGGTGCGCCGGAGATGATCGCGGCCGGGGCCCTGAAGGACGTTTCGGCGGTCTTTGGACTGCACTGCGCCCCGCAGATGCCGGTCGGCCTCGTCGGCGTACGGTCTGGACCGTTCACCGCCGCGACCGACATCGTCGAGGTCCGGCTCAAGGGTCCCGGCGGCCACACTGCCCGGGCGCATCTCACTACCGACCTGGTGCACGCGCTCGGGCGAGTTGTCGTGGACGTTCCGGCGCTCTTGGATCGCCGTATCGACGCACGCTGTGGCGTTTCGATGGTGTTCGGCGCGATCCGGGCCGGCGAGGCGGCCAACGCGATCCCGAGCGAGGGGTTCGCTCGGGCGACAGTGCGGGTGCTGGGCCGCGAGGCGTGGCGCGACATGCCCGACCTGGTGACGAACCTGATCCAGGATGTTGTGGCCGCCACGGGAGCACAGGCCGACGTCGCCTACCGCCGGGGCGTACCGCCGGTCGTCAACGACCGACTCGCAACCGCCGTCATCGCCGGCGCAGCGGCCGCCGCGCTCGGCCAGGACAGCGTCGTCGAGGCCGAGCTCAGCATGGGCGGCGAGGACTTCGCGTTCTACCTGGAGCAGGTGCCCGGCTCGATGATCCGGCTCGGCTGTGGCACGCCCGGCGCCACGACGAAGTCGGACATCCACCAACCGAGCTTCGACGCCGACGAGCGATCGATCGCGCACGGTGTGCGAGTGTTGGTCCACACGGCGCTGGCCGGCCTCGCCTCGCCCGGCTTTTAGGTCCGGTCCTAGCTTCCCGACGCCGCCGGCGGCGACGGTTCGACGGCCCGTACGCCCTCTGGTGGTCGACGTGCCTGCAGGCGTCGAATCAGCAGCCGCGCTAGCCACGCCACCAGCGCAATGCCGATCGCAAAGGGCAGGATGGCGCCGAGGACGGTGAGCAGCCATGCCATCGAGTCAAGGAACGCATGCCATCCACGGCTGAGACCGGCAACGAAGCCGGACTTGTGCTCGGTCTTCTTCGCCACGACGAGGTGCGCCTGCGGTCCGAGCAGGGTCACGGTGATCGTCGACAGTGTCGTCAGGTCACCAAGCTTGGCCTGCTGCGCCTCAAGTGATTCGAGATCGGCCTCACGCTGGGTCAACTCGCTCTCAATCGACACGATCTCGCCGATGGTGGTTGCCTTCGCGAGCAACGCTCGGATCCGGTCAACGCTTGCCTGCTGGGTGTGTAGCCGTGCGGCAATGTCGATGACTTGGCTCGTCACGTCTTGCGTCGAGACGGTGCGATTCTGCTCCTTGCCCAGCCGGGCGATCGCAGCCATCGTTGCGTCGAAGCGGTCGGCCGAAACCCGTAGCGTCAGCGTCGCGGTCGACTGCCCGGCATCGATC
>DASQPR010000034.1:0-5621 GCA_035643815.1 Micromonosporaceae bacterium
GGATCGATCTACCTGCCCGAGGAGCTCGACGGGGTCGTCGTCGCCGTGTTGGGCCTGGACAATCGACCGACGGCGCAGGCGCATTTCCGAGTCGCCGGCGCACCGGCCCTCGGCCGCTTGGCCGCCGCTGCCCGCGCAGCGAGCCCGGCCGGCGCGGCTGCGGTCACGCCACCGGAGGGAGCCGAGACGCCGGCGCTTGTGCCGACCGGGTATTCGCCGCGCGCGATCGCGGCTGCGTACGGGTTTCCGACCGACGTCGACGGCAGTGGCCAGACCGTCGCGATCATCGAGCTCGGCGGGGGCTTCCGCACCAATGATCTCGACACGTATTTCGGTGCCCTCGGCCTCCCGACGCCTACGGTCGAGGCAGTCGGGGTCGACGGCGCCACGAACGCGCCGGGTGCCGACGCCGACGGTGAAGTCATGCTCGACATCGAGGTGATCGGCGCGGTGGCCGTCGGCGCGACGATGGCCGTCTACTTCGGCCCGAACACCACCGACGGCTTCTATGACGCGATCGCCGCGGCGGTCCACGACAATGCGCGCCGGCCGTCGATCATGTCGATCAGCTGGGGCCAGGCGGAGGCCGGTTGGACGGCGTCGCAGCTCAACGCGTACGACGCGTTGTTCGCGGACGCAGCCGTGGCCGGCATCAGCGTCTACGTCGCCGCCGGCGACAACGGGGCGACGGACGGCGACAACGATGGAGGGCTGCACGTCGACTTCCCGGCGTCGAGCCCCTCAGTCGTCGGGTGCGGCGGCACCACACTGACTCTCATCGGGACCACCATCACGGACGAAATCGTGTGGAACGAGCTGAGCTCGGACGACGGGGCGACCGGCGGTGGAATCTCCAGCCACTTCTCCACCCCGGCGTACCAGACGAGCGCCGGCCTCCCCGACGAAGGGCGAGGCGTGCCCGACATCGCCGGCAACGCCGACCCGTTCACCGGCTACACCGTGCGCGTTAACGGCCAGAACCAGGTCATCGGAGGAACGAGTGCGGTCGCGCCGCTGTGGGCGGCCCTGACTGCGCTCGCGAATCAACGTAACGGAGCGCCGGCCGGCGCGCCGCATGCACGCCTTTACACCACGCCGACCGCGTTGCGGGACATTACCGTCGGCGACAACGGCGGTTACTCGGCCGCGACCGGCTGGGATGCGTGCACCGGCCTCGGGACACCGCACGGTGATCTCGTCATCGCGGCGTTCGCGCCGGTCGGAGGGCTGCCCGTGTCGGCGTCCGGTCCGGCGGCATCGGCGACGGCGGCGTCCGGTCCGGCTGCGTCGGGGACGGCTGCGTCGGGGCCGGTCGCGTCCGGGCCCGTGGTGCCGCCACAAGCAGCGCCCGGCCGGCCCGGAGGGCCGGATGTTGCGGAGTCCGGTACGGCATCAAACGAGTTCTCGTGGTAACCCCGGTCGGCGTGACCCGGTAGCCCGACGATGTGCGCGAGAACGCAGTACTTACCCCGGGGGTCGCGACGTATGGTCGGGCGCGGCAGGATCGGACCATGCCTACGCCCGATCCCGCCCGTCCCAGTTATCCGGAGGCGACCCGCCTCGATCTCGTCGAGCACCTGCATGGCCGCGATGTCGCCGACCCCTACCGGTGGCTTGAAGATGTCGACGACCCCCGAACGAAGACGTGGTCGGCGGCCGAGGACGACCTGTACGCATCGGTCCGCGCGACGTGGCCCGGACGGGAGACGTTCCACGCGCGCCTGACCGAGCTACACGCCGTCGGCGAGGTGCACGCACCGACGTGGCGGAAGGATCTCGCGTTCGGCCTGCGTCGCGACCCCGACCAGGATCACGCCGTACTCACGGTGGTCGGTCCGGATGACACGGTCCGTACGCTCGTCGACCCGATCGCGATCGACCCGTCCGGCGCCACGACGCTGGACTTCTGGGTCCCGTCGCCGGACGGGTCGCGGCTTGCGTACGGCCTATCCGAGGGCGGCACGGAGGCGGCGCTCGTCCGCGTCATGGACGTGAACACGGGCATGGTGATCGACGGCCCGATCGACCGCATCCGGCACACGCCGATCGGCTGGCTGCCGGACGGCGACGCTTACTACTACGTGCGCAATCTGACCGACGAAGACGCACCGGACGGCGACGGCTACCTATTCCGACGGGTCTACCTACACACGGTCGGGACCGATCCGGAGACCGATACGCTCGTGTTCGGCGCCGAGGCACCGAAGACAACGTTCTTCTGGGTCGACGTGTCCGACGACGGTCGCTGGGTGATCGTGAGCCAGCAGCGCGGCACGGATGCGCGCAACGACCTGTGGATCGCCAATCGCGACGGTGACGATGCGACCGCCTTCGTACCAGTGCAGCTTGGCATCGATGCGCTCACGTCCACGCATTTCGGCCGCGACGGTTCGGTCTACCTGCTGACCAAGCAGGGCGCGCCCCGCTGGCGGCTGTGCGTCGCCGAACCCGGCGACCTGTACGAGGCCGGGGCGAAGGCGGGCATCACCGATCCCGGCACCGCGACGTGGCGCGAACTCATCGCGGAAGACCCGACAGCCGTCATTTCCGACTTCGCCATTCTCGACGGAGCCGCCCTCGCCGAGCCGCAGGTCGCACTGGTCCGCACCCGGCATGCGATCGCCGAGGTCACGCTGCACGATCTGGCCACCGGTCGGCCGACGGCATCCGTGCAACTGCCGGGTGTCGGTACGGTCGATGAACTGACCGCGCGGCACGACGGTGGCCACGAGGCGTGGCTCACGTACACCGACTTCACCACGCCGGCCCAGGTGCTGCGGGTCGACGCGGTCACGGGGGCATTGGACATCTGGGCCCAGCCGCCCGGCACCGCGACCACGAACGTCGAGGTGGTGACGCGCCACGTCCGGTATCCGTCCTACGACGGCACGGAGATCGGCATGTTCGTGGCCGGTTCTACGACACCGGGCAGCGGTCCGGTGCCGACCATCCTGTACGGCTACGGCGGCTTCAACATCTCCCGGCCGCCGACGTACGACCCGTGGATCCTGGCCTGGATCGAGGCCGGCGGCGTGTTCGCGCTCGCGAGCCTCCGGGGTGGTGGGGAGGAGGGCGAAGCCTGGCACCGCGACGGGATGCGGGCCAAGAAGCAGAACGTGTTCGACGACTTCCACGCGGCCGGCGACTGGCTCGTCGCTCAGGGCATCACGACGCACGACCAGCTCGGCATCTTCGGGGGCTCGAACGGCGGCCTGCTGGTCGGGGCGGCGCTGACGCAGCATCCGGACAAGTACGCCGCCGTCGTCTGTTCGGCGCCGCTGCTCGACATGGTCCGCTACGAGAACTTTGGCCTCGGCTCGTTGTGGCACGGTGAGTACGGAACGGCCGCGGACCCGGAGCAATTTGGCTGGCTGTACGCCTACTCGCCGTACCACCACGTTACCGACGGCGTTGAGTATCCGGCCGTGGTGTTTACGGTGTTCGACGGCGACAGCCGCGTCGACCCGCTGCACGCGCGGAAACTGTGCGCGGCTCTGCAGCACGCGACGGCGAGCAGCCGGCCGGTCGTGATCCGCCGCGAGCAAAACGTCGGCCACGCGACGCGGGCGGTATCCCGTACCGTCGATCTGGCCGCCGACCGGTTGGCATTCTTTACCGCGCAGCTGTTCTGACGCGGACGCTCATCGCGCCCACGCCCCACATGCGGGCGTGGGCTCAGCGCTTGCGGCCGTGCATCGTCTTGATGACTCGCTTGATCATCTCGACCTGCTTCGGCGTGCGCTCGAACGATGTAGACGGCAGCACCGAGCGCGCGCGTCGCCTGGTGATGGCCTTCGGCCGGGCGAATTCGCGCAGCCCATCGGCGCCGTGGATCCGGCCGAAGCCGGAGTCGCCGACACCGCCGAAGGGAAGGCTCGGCATGCCGGCGAAGGTGAGCGTGGAGTTGATCGACGTCATGCCGGAGCGGAGCCGGCGGGCGATGCGCATCGCGTCTCGCTTGCCGAAGACCGAACCGCCGAGGCCGTAGCGCAAGCCGTTGGCCAGTCGAATGGCTTCGTCCGCGTTGGCGACGCGCTTGATGGTCAGGGTCGGGCCGAACGTCTCCTCGCGCACCGCCGCCGAATCTTCCGGCACGTCAACCAGGATCGTCGGACGCACGTACGGCGCCGATACCGAGTCAAGCCCACCCATCGCTACGGTTGCGCCGCGTTCCAGGGCGTCGCCGATGTGCCGCCGGATCGTGTCGATCTGCGCCGGCATGGTGATCGGACCGATGTCCGCGCCGTCGCCGGCTCCGACGGTCAAGGTGCCGGCCTTTGCGATGAGTTTGCCGACGAAGGCGTCGTGGATCGCGTCGACGACGTAGATCCGCTCGATGCCGATGCACGTCTGGCCGGCGTTGGTGAGGCCGCCCCACGCGGCCGCGGCCGCCGCAGCGTCGAGATCGGCGTCCGCGTCAACGATCATCGCGTCCTTGCCGCCGCACTCCAGCAGCACCGGCGTCAACGATTCGGCGCACGCGGCCATGATCTTCTTGCCCGTCGCGGTCGAACCGGTGAACGCGACCTTGTCGACCCCGGCCTGCGTCAGCGCCGCACCCACGTCGCCCATCCCATGGACGATCTGCAGTACGGCGTGGTCCGGCACGATCTCGGCGAACGTGTCCACCATGAGTTGGCCGACGGCCGGCGTGTATTCGCTCGGCTTGAACACCACGGCGTTGCCGGCCGCGAGCGCATAGGCGATCGAGCCCATCGGCGTGAATATCGGATAGTTCCACGGGCCGATGACGCCGATCACGCCGTACGGCTGGTATTCGAGGTGGGCCGAGTGCTCGATCAGTGTCAGCGAGCTACGCATCCGACGCAGCTTCAGCACCCGCTGCGCATTCTTGGCCGCCCAGGCCAGATGATCGAGGGCGGCGAAGCACTCCACGATCGCCTCGGCCACCGGCTTGCCACCCTCGCGGTTGATCAGCTCGGCGATGTGCTCGACGCGGTTGGCGAGCAACGAGGTCCAGCGCAGCAGAATCTTCCGGCGGCCATCGAAGCCGATTCCGGCCCACCAGGCGCTGGCGTCGCGACCGCGCTCCACCGCGGCGCGTACGTCTTGCGGTGACGCGACCGGAAAGCGCCCGACCTCGGCACCCGAGGCGGGATTGGTAGAGATCAGCTCGCCGTCCTCAACGACGGGCACACCGGGCGTACGAGTGGCGGTCATGGCGCCAACTCTAAACCGCGGATCTACTCGCCAGTAGCCCTTGATGTCGCGATCGGACGGTCGACCGGAGCCGTGCCAGTCGGCTGCCCGGGCCGCTCGGGCGGCTGTTGCATGCATCAAGGATGCAATGGCTACCGTCCGCGCTCGCGGATGCTTCGATGCTTGCGACGGGTCAAGTGGAAGGTGACGCGAGCCTTGACGGCGATGGCCGCCCGAAATATTGTGTGCACAGCACATACAATCGGCGCCGATTCGAGATGCGGCTGGTAGTCACGGACGGCCGGACCTCGACGCTGGATCACCCGGGTTCGTCGTGGCCGCAACGATCCCCGGTGCTCGGGCCCGGTGCCGAACAAGCACCATCACCGCTCGGTCTCACTCGGGACGCGGTGGCCGCCGTGTCGGCGTCGTTCGAGGTGATCTCCGCGCGTACGCCGGAC
>DASQPR010000035.1:0-2101 GCA_035643815.1 Micromonosporaceae bacterium
GACTGCCCAAGCCGCACGGCTGCGTGTAAGGAAGAAGGCGACCTCCGATGACCACTGAAACCACCGCCACCGCCACGGCCACCGCCGCGACAATTGTCCCGGACTTCGGCGACGACGCTCCCACTGGCCGGAAACTCGCAATCATTTGCTCCAAGGGCAACCTCGACATGGCCTACCCCGGACTGATTCTCGCCAACGCCGCGCTGGGCGAAGGTGTGGAGACACACTTGTTCTTCACGTTCTGGGGCTTCGACATGATCACCAAGTCGCGGATGGGTGACCTGCAGTTCACCATGCTTGGCAACACCGCCACCCATATGCCGCAGGGCCTCGGCGGCCTGCCTGGCATGACGGCGATAGCCACCCGCCAGATGAAAAAGCAGATCCACGACATCGGCGTACCCGACGTGCCCGAATTCCTGGCGCAGATCGTCGACTCCGGCGGCCACCTCTGGGCCTGCCGCATGTCGGCCGACATGATGCACATCGACGAAACCGACCTCTATGACGCCGTCGAAGGGATCATCTCCGCCGCCGACTTCATCGAGAAGACCGACGGCGCGCAACTCCTGTTCGTCTGACCGATCTGAGCGTCGGCGTGGTGCGGACGCGAGCGCCAACGCCCACAACGCCCGCACGGCCGACGCTCCGGCGATCGGCGCAGGCACCGACACGACCAAGAAGGGACCATTGTCCCTACGAAGCCCGGCAGCACGGGTGAAGACTGGTGCCGAAGGCTCGCAGGTGCCCGCTGGGAGGCCCCGATGGACTCGACGCCCAACACCGCCGGCGGCATGACGGATGTGCTGACCGACGCCGCCACCGTCGCGGGGTACGCGCCGTCGATCCACAACACCCAACCGTGGCGGTGGCGCATTCACGGCACGACAGCCGATCTCTACGCCGACACCAGCCGCCAGTTGCGCCTGGCGGACCCCGACCGCCGGATGCTCACGATCAGCTGTGGTCTCGCGCTGCACCATGCTCGCGTCGCGCTCGCGAATGCCGGCATCGCCGTCCAGGTCGACCTCCTACCGACCGAAGGCGACCTTGACCACCTGGCCCGCGTCGGCGTGACCGGCCGACAGCCGGCAACACCCGCCGCGCAAGCGCTCTACGAGACATTGCTGGTACGGCGGACCGACCGCCGACCGCTGCTCGACGAGCCGATACCCGCCGCGGTGCTGCACGACGTCCTGTCGGCTGCGCGTTCCTTCGGCATCGGCACCCTTCCGCTGACCGACCGAGACGTGACCGCGCTGGCCGGCCTTACGGAGAAGGCAGACCGCGACGTTCGCATGGACGCTGCGAGGCGCACCGAACTTGCGGCGTGGGCCGACGAGGATCACCGCCCCCCGTACGCCGGGATACCACTCACGAACCTGCCCAACCGGGACGCACCGACGATCGTGCCCGCCCGCGACTTCGGCCACGTCGGCACGCTGCCCACCGCCGGCGGGCATGACACCGCCGCCACCTACGCCATCCTGTACGGGCCGGACGACTCGCCCGGGATGTGGCTGCGCGCGGGGGAAGCCCTATCGGCGATTTGGCTCGCCGCCACCGAACGCGGAATTGCGCTGCTGCCGCTATCCGCCGCCGTCGAGTATGAGGCCACTCGGAGGATGCTCGGACAGATCTCGCCGGCGTCGGTTATCCAGCCATCGCCATCCGTCTCGGCATGCCTAACCCGAACCAACCCGTAGCGCCCACGACGCCACGACTGCCCGCCGCGGCCACGATCGAGATTGTGTAGCGATCTCGAAGGCCCGGACGCATCCCGGTCGCGGGCCCGAAGAGCGGGACGGATCCCGCGTCCGGCCGCGGTCGAGGAGGATTGGATGCCCAGTGGAGCATCGCCGGTCATGGCAACCGGTCACCGGCTCCCGGGACCCATCCGGACAGCCGAGCGAGGGACATCGCTAACCGGCCAATGGATGGCGCGCAGGATGCTGGCCGTCTCGCGTTGCCAATCGGCCGCCGGCTCCCAGGTGCGGGTAAGCATCGCGGTGCCGTGCAGGGCTCCGCGGTAGGAGATCACCCGTGCGGGGACGCCGGCTTCGTTCAGACGCATGGCGTATCGCTCGCCTTCTTGGCGAAG
>DASQPR010000036.1:0-3299 GCA_035643815.1 Micromonosporaceae bacterium
CGGCGGGTACCGGAGTCAGGGGAGAGTGAATGTCTCGCCGACCGTCAGTTGCCGCCGACGGCCGTTGCCCAGGATCCACGCCGACTGGTGGCCGGCCACTGTGAAGACCTCCGGGCCACCGACCAACGCTGTCTCCTCGTCGACACCGACGAGCGTCACGCCGGCGGGCGGGTGGAACATGGGGCGCGTCAACAGGTCTGGGATCCAACCGAGCATCTTGTCGAAGTGCGGAAGCACGCGCAGTGTCGGCAGCAGGCCGAGACCGGGTCGGCCGCCACGGTTGGGATGGCGCAGATCGGGCACGTGATCGGCCATCGCCATGGCACCGGCGCTACAACCGGCGAGCGCGGCGCCGCCCTCCCAGGCGGCGACGATCCCACGCCATAGCGCGGTGTCCCGCAACGTGTCGGCGAGCACCGTCGGGCTACCGCCGGATAGGTAGATCAAGCCCGCACCGGCGACCTGCGCGGCGACCGCCGGGTCGTCGGCCTCCGCGCGATTCGTCACCACCAGTGGTACGGCCTCGACGCCGAGCCGCTCCGCCTGCGCCCGCCCGAGCTCAACCCAATACCGGAGGCGATCGGCGCCCTCGGGCGCGGCGGCGGTTGGAATCTGGACGTATCTCGGTGGGCGCCCGGCGATCAGCGTGCGTTCGACTTCCAACATCGACGGGAGGTACTCGCCCGAGCCGACGAGAGCGAGCGGGCCGTGATCCATGTCCCGCAGCATAGGTGGCCACGGACGGCGACGACGGAGGCCGTACCCTCGATCGCAATGAGCGCAGACACGAACGTCGCTGTCGGCGGCGCGGACGGATATCACGTCGTCATCGGCCGTGACCTTCTCGGCCGGGTGCCGGCGATGCTGGCGGGAGCGGCCCGCGTCGCGGTCATATCGTCCGCACCATTGGCCGACATCGCGGCCCAGATTTGCGACCGGTTGTCCGCCGTTGGCATCGAGCCGCTGCCGATCGAAGTTCCAGACGCCGAATCCGGCAAATCGATCGACGTGGCGGCCGCGTGCTGGGACCGTCTCGGGGCGGCCGGATTCACTCGTACCGACGCGGTCGTCGGGGTCGGCGGCGGTGCGGTCACCGACCTCGCCGGCTTCGTCGCCGCGTGCTGGCTCCGGGGCGTACGGGTCGTCCACGTGCCGACCTCGCTGCTCGGCATGGTCGACGCCGCGGTCGGCGGGAAGACCGGCGTCAACACCGCGGCCGGCAAGAATCTTGTCGGCGCGTTCCACCCGCCGGCCGGAGTGGTCTGTGACCTGTCCGTCCTGGCGTCGCTTCCTGCGCGCGATTTCACCGCCGGCCTGGCCGAGGTCGTCCAGTGCGGTTTCATCGCCGACCCGGCCATCCTGACCCGGATCGAGTCCGATCCGGCGGCCGCGCGGGATCCGGGCACAGACGCCGTACGGGACCTGGTGGAGCGGGCCGTCCGGGTGAAAGCCGAGGTGGTGAGCGCCGATCTGCGGGAGTCCGGACTGCGCGAGATCCTCAACTACGGCCACACGCTCGGTCACGCGATCGAGAAACGCGAGCGCTACACGTGGCGCCACGGCGACGCCATCTCGGTCGGCCTGGTCTACGCCGCCGAGTTGGGGCGGCTCGCCGGCCGACTGGACGAGGCCACTGCGGCACGGCACCGCGACGTGCTCACCGCTCTCGACCTGCCGGTGCGCTACCCCGCCGATGCGTGGCCCGACCTGCGCGCGGCGATGCGGGTGGACAAGAAGGCGCGCGCGTCGACGCTGCGCTTCGTCGTGCTCGACGGCCTCGGCCGGCCGGGCATCCTGGCCGACCCGGCCGACGATCTCCTTCGCGCGGCCTACGACGCGGCCGTTGCCGACTGACGGCGGCGGCTCAATGACGCGTCTAATGCCGCGTGGTGGCGAGCATCTCGGCGAGCGCGTCCGGCTCACTGAACATCGGCCAGTGACCGGTCGGCAGGGTGAGCAGCGTCGCGTCCCGAAGGCCGGCAAAGAACGGGTTGCCTGAGTCGATCATCTTTCTTACGACGTCGAGCGGGATCGTGCACGCGATGAGCGTCTTCGGGATGCTGTCCACGGCCCCGGTCAGTCGCTGCACCTGCGTCATCGTGGCGTATGGGTGCGGGGTCGCCCTGGCGCGGAGCTCGGACAGCATCGCGTCGTCGAGTCCGGCCAGCGTGACCGGATCGGTGCCCGGATCGAAGGCGATCGGTGGCAGCCAGCCGTCGCTCGCCTCGGCGGAGCGATCGGCGGCCTCGCGGGCCTCCGGCGGATTGAAGTCGGCCTGGGCGATGCCGTCCGGCGCTGGTCCACTGTCCACATAGACCAGCGCCCCGACGCGTTCCGGCCGGCGGTCGGCCGCGCCCGTCACCGGGGCGCCCGAGTAGCTGTGCGCGACCAACACGACGTCACGCAAATCGCGTTCGTCCAGCACGCGCGTGATGTCGTCGATGTGCGTGTCGAGCCCGATCGGCTCGTCCGCCTCGCCGGCCCGTTCGGCGAGACCGGTGAGAGTAAGCGGATAGACGTCGTGTCCGGCCTTCACCAGAAGATCGGTCACGTCACGCCAGGCCCACGCACCGAGCCAGGCGCCTGGTACGAGCACGAAAGTCGTCATGCGATTGACCGTACGTCCGGGCTGCGACACTTCGCCGGTCGAAACGAGTAGATCACCATCGGGTCACGACGTCAGACGCGGATGACGACCGTGTGCATGATCTTGTCCGAGAAGATTTGGCGTTTCCGGTCCCACAGCGGCCACAGATAGCCGAGCGGAAAGATGCCGCACAGGTTGTCGAAGATGTGGCAGACGTCGCGCACGAACGCGCGCCACGTGCCGATCGGTTGGCCGGACGCCTCGCCGATGAGCTTCGTCGACAGAGCCTGCTTGCCCCAGCTCTGGCCGGTGCGACCCGCGCGATACCAGCGGTTGTATCCCCAGATGACCACGCTCAGGATGTCGAGAATCGTGGCTACGGCGACCCGCCAGCCGGCATATCCCGCGCCGACCGGCCGGGTGCCGCCGTACAGGATGATCTGTCCGATGCCGATCACGATCGCCGGGATCACCCAGTCAATCAGGAAACTCGCCACCCGGACGATCCACGGCGCGAATGGCGAGACGGGATAGATGCTTGCCGGCGGGTACGGCGGCTGACCGCCTGGGAACGGTGCGGCGCCGGGGTAAGGCTCGGGCGGCGGCGGGTACCCCTGCCGCGGCTGCGCATACTGCGGTTCCCCGTACGTCGGCGGCCCGTATTGGGGTTGGCCGTATTGGGGTTGGCCGTATTGTGGTTGACCCGGCGGCG
>DASQPR010000037.1:0-2373 GCA_035643815.1 Micromonosporaceae bacterium
GCCGACGGCGTCGCCGACCAGACCGACCAGACTGCGCAGACGGACCAGACTGACCAGACCGACCAGACTGCGCAGACGGACCAGACCGACCGGACCGACCAGATCCGACGGGCCGAACCCGCCGCCGGTCGGCGCTGGTCGACGCGGCTGTTCCGCTCCGAGCTCTGGCTGATCTTCGGCCGACGGCGCAACTGGGTCGGGCTGGCCGTGTTGTGTTCCATACCGATCGTGATCAATGTGGCGACCAAGGTTTCCGCGCCGACGGGCGGTGGCCCGGACTTCTTCGTCAATATCGTGAGCAACGGCCTCTTCGCAGCACTCGCCTCGCTTGTCCTCGAGTTGCCGCTGTTCCTGCCCGTCGCGGTCGCGGCGATCTCGGCCGACGCCATCGCGGGCGAGGCGAACCTCGGCACCCTGCGATATCTGCTCGCGGTGCCGGCCGGCCGGACCCGGTTGCTGGCCGTGAAATTCGCCGCGATCGTCGTGTTCGCACTGGCCGCAACGCTTCTCGTGGCGATCGTCGCGGCCGTCCTCGGACTGATCCTGTTCGGCGGCGGCCCGCTCACGACCCTGTCGGGCACGGCGGTCTCGTTCGGCTCCGGCACCGTAAGGGTGCTGCTCGTCTGCCTGTACGTGACGGTCATGCTGGCCGCCCTCGGCGCCGTCGGGCTGTTCGTATCAACACTCACCGAGCAGCCGATCGGCGCGACGATAGCGATCCTCGTCCTGGCACTGGGCAGCGAGATCGCCGACGCCATCCCGCAGCTGCATGCGATCCATCCGTACCTGCTTACGCACTACTGGCTATCCTTCGGCGACCTCCTGCGCGATCCGATAGCACTCGACCGCACGGTGCCTGGCCTGCTGTCCGCCGCCGCGTACATCGCGATCTTCGTAAGCGCCGCGTGGGCCCGGTTTACCAGCCGCGACGTCGCCAGCTGACCGGAGGGTGGCCAGGCGCGCCCGCGTACGCCTACCCTTCGGTAACACAAGCATCGCCGTTGCGTTGTCGCCGCGGCGAACACCCGCGCGCCGACCGGACACCGACCGAAGGATCAACCGATGTCGCTTGCGATCCCCTACCGCTCCATCCCGGACATGCTCGCCCAGCGGGTCGCCGCGACGCCGGACGCCCGGGCGTTCGGCTATCCCGACCCGGATGGCGGCATCGGCTGGATGAGCTGGGCCGACGTCGGTGCGCGCGCAGCCACGATCGCCGCCGGACTGCTCGGCCTCGGGGTCCGCCCCGAAGACCGGGTCGCAATCCTGTCGAGCACGCGAGTGGAGTGGCTGCTGGCCGATTTCGGCATCATGAACGCGGGTGGTGCGACGACGACCGTCTACCCGACCACAGAGCCGGAGGAGGCGTCATTCATCGTCGCCGACTCGGAGTCCGTCGTGTTGATCGCCGAGAACGCGGCGCAGGCGGCCAAGATCTCCGGCGCAACGCTTGAGCACCTCCGTCACGTCGTGCTCATCGACGCGATCGCCGGCGAGAACGTGTCCGTCGGCGTACCCGTGCTGTCGCTCGCCGAGCTGGAGAAACGCGGAGCGGACGCCCTGGCCGCGGACCCCGACCTGGTCGCCCGCACGGTGGCCGCCGTGGCGCCGGAACACCTGGCCACACTCATTTACACGTCCGGCACGACCGGACGGCCGAAGGGCGTCGAGCTCACCCACGCCGGTTGGTGCTGGCAGGCGGTCGCGCAGAGCGAAAACGGCCTGGTCACGGCGGACGACCTGCAGTATCTGTGGCTGCCGTTGTCACACTCGTTCGGCAAGACGCTCGCCTGCAGCCTCGTGCATGCGGGCCTACCCACCTATGTGGACGGTCGGGTCGACAAGCTCGTCGCGAATCTCACGTTGGTCCGTCCGACGCTCATGTGCGCCGCACCGCGCGTGTTCGAGAAGGTCTACAACGCTGCCGCCGGTTCGGCCACCGCTGCGGGCGGCCTCAAGGCGAAGATCTTCACCTGGGCGGTACGGGTGGGAAAGCGCGCCACGACACTCAAGCTGGCGGGAAAGCCAGTGCCCGCCGGGCTTGCGGCCCAGCAGCGCGTCGCGGACAAGCTCGTGTTCTCGAAACTGCGCGAGCGGCTCGGCGGTCGCATCCGCGTGCTCGTCTCGGGCTCGGCCCCGCTGTCGAGCGACATCTCTGAGTTCTTCGCCGCCGCCGGACTGCCGATCTACGAAGGCTACGGGCTGACCGAGACGTCGGCCGGCAACTTCGTCAACCCGTTGGACGGCCTGCGAATCGGCACGGTCGGCAAGCGGCTCGGCGACCTCGAATGCAAGATCGACGTGGACGGCGAAATCCTGATTCGCGGGCTTCCGGTGATGCGCGGCTACCACAATCTGCCGGAGGAGACGGCG
>DASQPR010000038.1:0-5453 GCA_035643815.1 Micromonosporaceae bacterium
GACTGCTTCTTCAGCGACGGGGCCGGGACCTGCGTGACTGTGGCGCCCGGCGGCGGCGAGAAGCGGAAGACCGACGCGTCCGGCCGATCGAAGCTGACCTTGGTAAATCCGATGTCAAACGCCGGCGTGGCGAAGCCCTTCGCGAACACGCGCAGTCGCAGCGGCACGTGCTCGGTGGCGTCGATGTCCAGCCGGATGTTGGCTACCAGAGATGCGGTATCGCGCGGCGCGATAACCAACTCGTACGCCGACCGGCCGGCGACCGTCACCGCGCCCGCGTTCCGCACTGACGTCGTCGGGCTCAACGCGGCCAGGATCTCGGCCGCTGCCTGTTGTGGCGTAGCCGGCAGGAGGCTCGACAGCAGCGGGGCGAGGTTTGACGGCAGCCCTTGCGGCACACCCGGTGATCCGGAGCCAGGCGTCGCGGCGCCGACCGATGGCAGACGCAGGTGGGTCGCGGCGTTGTCGGCGCTGGACCACGTCCAGACGTCGGCACCGTTGCGGACGATGTCGGACTCGCCGAGTGAGCCGAGCAATGCGACGCGACTCATCGTTGGCCCAGCCGACCAGACCCGCAGGGTGTGCGATCCGCTGATCAGGTGCGTCCAATCGGCGCTGCCGTCGCCGCCCAGGCCGGACGGGAGGGCGGGCAGACCAAGCTCGGCCCGCTCCGCGACGGTGCCGGAAATACCGGTCACGTTGGTGGTGGCGAGATCCGCAACCAATGTCGTGGCGCTGCGCGCCGGCAGCGGCCCGCCGCTGGTCGCCGCGCGAATGACCGCGGTCATCGCGGCGATCAAGGCAATCGCGCACACGACGCCGAGTGGCACGAGCCAGCGAACGGCGGGGCGGCGGGTGAGGGCTGCCATCGGGTCAACCTCCTCGGTCGGCGTCCGTCATCAGGCACGCCGTCCGGTTGCGTGCTTATTGTCTATCATGTCGCGGCGAGCTGTGCCCACACTGTGCCACGCGCGGAGCCCGGGTGAAGGTCGTGTGAAGACGCTGCCCCGATGTCAGACGCTCGGGGCTTCGGAGGTCATCTCGCCGGCGCTCGCAATCGGTGGGATCACGGCCGGGGTTGTCGGCGCGGCCGGTGACGCCAATCGTTGTGCGGCCCGCATAGCCATGTACTCCTCGTACGACAGATCCGCGCCGGCAACGGTTGCGGGCGCCGGTGGCTCGCGTCGTCGGCGAGCCGCTAGCAAAGCCGCGGTGCACCAGGCGTAGATGATCCCGACAGCCGCACGGACGGCGAGAAACGTCATGTCGATGGTGGCCATTCGGTGGACGTCGGCAACCGTGCGCATGCCGGTGAATCGGAGGGCGTAGGCCGTAAGAATGATCGACACCACCCCGCCGGAGAACAATGCATATCTGGCCGCGCGACTGATCCGTAATGGTTGCCCGGCCGCGGCATAGCGCCGGTTGGCCAACACCAACCAGGCGACGAACAATACGAACAGCAACGGCCACAGGCCGTTGACGACGTTGGCGGTGTGCGACACGGCGTGGAGACGCTTCTGGACGGTGATCAGGTCCACGTGCTGGCCGGCCAGCACGTGGACGGAAAGGGATCGGAGCGAACCAACAGCGGCCAGCGCCACGAAGCAGGCGACGCTGTAACCGATCGATGCGGCGACCAGTAGCGCGGCAAAGAGGTATTGCCAAGCGGGAACCTTCACCCTCGCCAGCGGCGCAGACCCGGACATGATCATCAGCTGCCTCTCCACAACGCTGCGCCACTGCAGCAGGGCCGTCCGAGCATCGATTGCCGAAGGCCGGCACAGAATAGGGCAACGACGGCTCGACCAGGGGGCACCGCGAGCGGTCCCGGGTGGGTGCTCGTCTGTGGCAACCCTGAGACGTACGGGTGCCAGGCCGTACGCCGCGTGACACGCTGGACCGATGCGCATACTCGTGGTCGAAGACGAGCCGCGGCTCGGCCGCGCCCTGCAGCGTGGACTGACGGCCGAGGGATATCGGGTCGATCTGGCCACCGACGGCATCGACGGCCTCGAGGCGGCACGTCACGAGGCGTACGACACGGTGATCCTCGACATCATGCTGCCCCGGCTGTCCGGATATCGGGTCGTCCGTACGCTCCGCGAAGAGGGCATCTGGGTGCCGGTATTGATCTTGTCGGCCAAGGACGGCGAATACGACTAGGCCGACGGGCTCGATTGTGGTGCCGATGACTATCTCACCAAGCCGTTCTCGTTCGTCGTGCTGCTCGCCCGGCTGCGGGCCCTGCACCGCCGGGGGGCGCCGGAACGGCCGACCGTGCTCGCCGTCGGTTCTTTACGCCTCGACCCGGCCAGCCGCCGCGTGGTGCGCGCCGACACGGAGATCACGCTGACCGCTCGCGAGTACGCTCTGCTGGAGTACTTGATGCGCCGGCAGGATCAGGTGGTAACGAAGATCGAACTGCTCGACCGGGTATGGGACGCGGGTGCCGACACCGACCCGAACGTCGTCGAGGTCTACGTCGGATATCTCCGTCGCAAGATCGATCAGCCGTTCGGCCGTCACTCGCTGCAGACCGTACGCGGGGCAGGGTATCGACTCTTTGATGAGACGAAGGCCGACGAAATGCGCGGCGCGACCGGCGCGGACCTGATCGATGACATCGACGGGGACGCGTTCGCTAGCGAGGTCGCGGCCGAGGAACCCATCGACGCCGCCGAGGCGGGCGCCGCGCGCGCGCCCGCACCCAGCGAAGGCTGACGTCCGTGCGCTGGTGGCGCCGACTGAGCCTGCGCGGGCGCCTGACGCTCGTCGGCTCGTTCGGCCTGGCCGCCGGCCTCGCGCTCGGTGGGCTCTTGATCCTCATGGTGCTGCACCTGGTGCTGATCCGCAGCGTCGACTCCACCGCCCGGCAAACTGCAAGCGACGTCAAGTTGCTCGTCCAGACGAAGAGCATCAAAACTCCGATCCAGTCGGTCGGTACGGCGTTCGTGCAGGTCCTCGGGTCCGACGGGACGGTACGGGACTCGTCGCGGTCGATCGACGATCCCGCGATCCTGGATCGGGCGCAGTTCGCCGACGCGCGTGAGGGTGACGTAGTGGTCATCCCGGCCAGCCGGGTGCAACCCGGCGATCAGGGCACGCTTCGGGTCGTGGCGGCGAAGGCCACCGAGGGCTCGAACGCGCAATGGGTGCTCGTGGCGTCGCCCACCCGTACGGTCGAGGACAGCACCGATGCGGTCCAGTCGGTGCTGCTGGTCGCGTACCCGCTGCTGCTCGCGGCACTCGCCGCCTTCACGTACCGGTTGGTCGGCTGGGCACTGCGCCCGGTCGAGTCCCTCCGACAGGGCGCGGCGATGATCAGTGCGAGTGGACGCCAGGTCGGACGCTTGCCCGTACCGGATGGCAAGGACGAGGTCAACCGCCTGGCCGTGACGTTGAACGACATGCTCGACCGGTTGGACGTCGCTCGCGCCCGGCAACAGGCATTCGTCGCAGACGCCGCGCACGAATTGCGTAGCCCGATCGCGAGCCTGCGCACCCAGTTGGAGGTCGCCGACCGCTTGGACGAGGCGCCGCTGGCCGACGACCTGATGGCCGACGTCGCTCGGCTCGGGCGGCTCGTCGACGACCTCCTGCTGCTCGCCCGGGCCGACGAGGGCGACCCGCAGCTCCGACTCGTCGAGGCGGTCGACGTCGGCGTGCTCACCGCGGACGTCGCGCACGGCTATGCCAAGGCTCGGGTTCCGGTGACCTGCGCGGCCGATCCGAACGCACTCACGCTGGGCGATCCGGTGGCACTCCGGCGGGTGGTCGACAACCTGGTCGGCAACGCCGTCAAGCACGCCACCAGCCGGGTCGCGGTGAGCGTCATCGAGGCCGATGATGGGCTGCGCCTCGTGGTCACCGACGACGGGCCGGGCATTCCGGCCGCGGACCGGGAGCGCGTGTTCGACCGCTTCACCCGGCTCGACAATTCGCGCGCGCGCAGCGATGACGACGGTGCCGGACTCGGTCTCGCCATCGTTCGCGAGTTGCTGCGCCTGCACAACGGCGGGATTTCGCTCGGAGATGCCTCACCGGGCTTGCGCGTCGAGGTCACCCTGCCGTCCGCTGGGCCCGACGGCGAGTTGCGCACCGACCGGGTGAACCCGACCGACCGGGTGAACCCGACCGAACGGGCAAACCCGACGGACCGCAACAACGCGGCCACCGCCGACGCCGCCCGACTCTGACCGTGTACACGGGCTAGCCGACCGGCGTGGCGGGCTGAGCGCGCCGGTCAGAGACTGAAGTCGGCCTCACGGAGTTTGGCGACGAGGTCGGCCGGACCGTCGATCTCGACGTTCGCGGCTCGCTGCCGTCCGGCGAAGAACATCGTCAGTTCCCCTGGGTCGCCCGTGACCGTCACCTGCGGGCCGCCACCGCCCGCGGTGACCGGAGGGTAGCCGGGGCTGAGCAACGTGATCTGGGCGGGAAACCTGCGCAGGCGGAGCCGTCCGGCCAGCCGTACCTGTGCATGGAGGGCGGACGCGAGACCACGCGGAAGGTCGCGCGGCGCCCAGCCTGGCGTGCCGCGGCGCACGTCCTCGTGATGGATGAAGAATTCGCCGGTGTTGACCATGCGATCGATGGCCGAGGGTCCGGCCATCGACAGCTTCGCCGGATGCCGCAACCGGTCGACCAGGTGGGCGAAGTCGCCCGCCGCCGCTGCCTTGCGCACTTTCTCGCCGTGCGCGGCCAACGGCTTGATGACGACTCCGGCGGCCGCGTCGGGTCGTCGCTCGCGTACGACCAGGTGCGCCGCGAGGTCCCTGGTCGTCCACCCCGCGCACAGCGTCGGTTGATCAGGACCGACGGTGTCGAGGCGGTCGCAGAGGGCTGCACGTTCGACGCGCGCGAAGTTGGGTCCGGCCATGCTGACGATGCTAGGTCGTTTAACCGGCGGGCGTTGTGGCGTGAAACACGCGTGCACGCGCGGTCGCCATCGTGAAAGGGTAAGGACCGCAACGGGGATGAGTCTGATACGGGGTGGGGATGCGGTCGGAACCGGGGGTGCTGGGTCAGGGGCTTCGTGTCTTACGGCAGGGGATCCGTGACGAACGACGGATGTTCACGTTCGCGGTGTCCGGGAGCTGCCTATTCGGCTTGGCGACGGTCGCGACGGCATACGTCGTCGGCGACGTTGTCGGCAAGGTGATCGAGCCCGCGTTCGCGCGTCACCGGGTCGACGAACACGCCTCGCTCATGGGTGCGCTCGCGATTCTCGCCGTCGCCGCGGCGCGGGTTATCGGAATTTTCGGTCGCCGCCTCGGGGCCGGGTCGATGCAGTACCGGTTGCAGGCCCGCTACCGGCGCGCGGTGACCCGGCGATACCTCGAGTTGCCGCTGGCTTGGCACCAGCGACACGCGACCGGCACGCTGCTGTCGAATGCGAACGCCGACGTGGAAGCGGCGTGGTATCCGATTGCACCGTTGCCGTTTGCCGT
>DASQPR010000039.1:0-4678 GCA_035643815.1 Micromonosporaceae bacterium
CGGGATCGCGAGGCTGGCGAACATCCACCGCCACGCCGGCCCGCCCCATGGCTCATCACCGAGGGCGCCACCGCCACCTCGAGCCAGGAGGTAGGCGACCAGTTGCGACAGGAAGATGCCGGTCACGATGGCCAATTGCTGAAGGGAGCCGAGCCGTCCGCGGATCCTGGCCGGCGCGATCTCGGCGATGTACGCCGGTGCGATGACGCTGGCCGCCCCGACTGCCAAACCGCCGAGCACGCGCCACAGAACCAGATCCCATACGGCGACGGCCAGCGCCGTTCCGATCGCGCTCGCGATGAACAGAATCGCCGCGATGACCATCGTCCGGACGCGCCCGACACGGTCTCCGATCGGGCCGGCGAACCAGGCGCCGACGACTGAGCCGAGCAAGGCCGACGAGATGACGAAGCCCTTGGCGGTCGGGCCAAGGTGATAGACATGCTGGACGGCGGTGCCCGCACCGTTGATGATGGCCGTGTCATAGCCGAACAGGAATCCGCCCAGCGCGGCGGCGGCCGCGATCGGAATCACTGACCTGGTTGCCGCCGTGCGCGTCGAAACGGTTGCCGAAGTCACAGGCCCATCTTGTCCCAAATGCCAGGTAAACCGACCGGCTACCGCGATATCGATCGGCATGGCGCTACCGTGGACGACGTGCGACGAGATCCCGCGGTTTCGCGCTTTACGGCCAGTGCTCTGTCCCCAGCGCGGCGCGCCGCTGACCTTGACCGACTCCGCCGCGAGCGCTTCGACGTGCTCATCATCGGTGGCGGCGTCACCGGGGTGGGTGCGGCGCTCGACGCCGCCGCCCGAGGGCTGTCGGTGGCACTCGTCGAAGCGCGCGATCTCGCGGCCGGCACGTCGAGCCGGTCCAGCAAACTCATCCATGGCGGCCTGCGCTACCTCGAACAGCTCGAATTCGGGTTGGTACATGAGGCGCTGCGCGAACGCGGTCTGCTCTCGACGCGGCTAGCCCCGCACCTCGTGCGGCCGGTGCCGATCCTCGTCCCGCTGGTCGCCACTCCACCGATAGCGGTGCCCACCCGCACGCCGCACGACGGCGCGCACGCGGCCGCGTCGGGTGGCCGAAAGGCCGCGCACGAAGTGCGGTCGATCGGGCACCGCGCCTGGCAGCGTACGTACCTCGGGGCCGGTGTCGCGCTCTACGACGCGTTCGCTGGCATCGTCGGTGGTCCGGGCTTTCGTGGCATGCCGCCGCACCGTCACCTGTCGAAGACCGGTGCCCGGCGACTGTTCCCCTCGCTCCGCGAGGATGTCATCACCGGCGCGATCCGCTACTACGACGGACAGGTCGACGACGCGCGGTACGTCGCGACGATGGCTCGGACGGCGGCCAGCCTCGGCGCGGCCATCGTGACGTCGACGTCGGCCGTGGCACTCAACCGCGACGCTCGCGAGGTAACCGGTGCTCGCGTCCGCGACATGGAGACCGGCGACGAGTTCGACGTGTCCGCCCGTACGGTCGTCGCCGCGACGGGCGTGTGGAGCGACGACATCGCGGGCCTCCTCGGTGCGCCGGCCAACCGGGCGCGCTCTGGGCTTCGGGTACGGGCCAGCAAGGGTGTGCACTTGGTCGTGCCGCGATCGGCGATCTCGGGTGACGCCGGACTGATCCTGCGTACGCCGACGTCGGTGCTGTTTGTGCTGCCGTGGGGCGGCCATTGGATCATCGGGACCACGGACACCGACTGGTCGCTCGACCGGGCGCATCCGGCCGCTTCCGCGCGCGACATCGTGTACCTGCTGGAACAACTCAACGGCTGGCTGGACCGGCCGGTCCGCCCCGAGGACATCGAGGGCGTATACGCCGGGCTACGGCCGCTATTGTCCGGTGAGGACGAGCAGACCTCGGCGCTGTCCCGCGAGCATGCCGTGGTCGAACCGATGCTCGGCATCATGGTGGTCGCGGGCGGGAAGTACACGACCTATCGCGTGATGGCCGCCGACGTGATCGACCGGGTGGTTCGCCGGCTCGGATCGTTCGGTGCGGATCCGCCGCCGGCATCGCGTACGGATCGGCTTCCGTTGCTCGGTGCGGACGGCTATCCGGCAATGTGGTCGAACCGGGCCGACATCGCGCGCCGTCGCGGGATCACGGTCGGCGTGTTAGAGCATTTGCTGGAGCGCTACGGCACGCTGGCCACGGAGGTGCTCGCGCTCGTAGACGCCGACCCCCGGCTCGGGCAGGCGCTCGACGGCGCACCCGAATACCTCGCCGCCGAGGTTGTGTACGCGGTAACGGCCGAGGGCGCGCTGCACGTCGAGGACGTGTTGACCCGCCGTACCCGGATCTCGATCGAGACCACACACCGCGGGGCCGAGAGCGCCGCCGCCACGGCGGACCTGATGGCGCCGCTGCTTGGCTGGGGAGCCGAAACCCGCGAGCGCGAGGTGGCGAATTACCTGAAGCGGGTCGAAGCCGAGCGTGAGTCGCAGCGGATGCCGGATGACCTGACGGCCGACGCGGCCCGGTTGGGCGCCGACGAAGTCCGGCTGGGCACGCGGCGGCGGTCGTCGCCTGTCCACGGCTAGACGCGCCCACGGCTAGCTTCGCGTCCACGGCCAGCCCCGCCTCCATGGCCAGCCCCGCGTCAGGCTGCCTGGTCGATGACCTTGCCCGGGTTCATGATGTTCGCCGGGTCCAGCGCTTGCTTGATCGCTCGGTGAACGCGCAACCCGATCGGCCCGAGTTCGGTCGCGAGCCAGTCGCGCTTCAGTAGGCCGACGCCGTGCTCGCCGGTGACCGTGCCGCCGAGGGCGAGGCCGAGCGCCAGGATCTCGTCGAAGACGCGGTGACCGGCGGCCACACTGGACGGATCGGATCGGTCGACGAGAATGATGGGGTGCAGGTTGCCGTCGCCGGCGTGACCGATCATGCCGACGGCGACGCCCGCCGCCGCGCTGATGTGCTCGACTCCCTCGATCATTTCCGCGAGCCGGGAGACCGGTACGGCAACATCGTCGATAATCAGCCCGCCGCGGCCGGGGAACGTGGTCTCGGCCAGCTTCTCCATCGCGGGGTGAGCCACTCGACGCGCTCCGAGGAGCGCCGCCGCCTCGTCGGCGTCGGATGCGGTGAACACGTCCGCGCCGGCGGCTTCACACGTCGCGGCCAGCGCCGCGATGTCGTCGGCGGCTCGCGGTCCGCTGTCCACGGCCGCAAGGAGCAGCGCACTCGCGGTCGTGGCCAACCCCATCGGCCGGTACGCCTCGATCGCCGCGAGATGCGTACGGTCGATCAGCTCCAGCAGACTGGGCGTCGTGCCGGTCGACACGATCGCCGTGACAGCGACACCGGCCGCGGCCACGGTCGGAAACACGGCGGCCAGCGTGAGGCCCGGCTCGGCCGCCGGGCGCAGGCCCACGGTGATCTCGGTGATGATGCCGAGCGTGCCTTCCGAGCCCGTAAACAGGTGCACGAGGTCGTAGCCGGCCACGCCCTTGGTCGTCCGGTGGCCGCATCGCAGCACCTCGCCGTCGGCCAGCACCACCTCGAGCGCCCGGACGTACGCGCTCGTCACGCCGTACTTCACGCAGCACATGCCGCCGGCGTTGGTCGAGACGTTGCCACCGATCGTGGACGACTCCCAGGATCCCGGGTCCGGCGGATAGAACAGACCGGCCTCGGTCACCGCTCGCGCCAGTGCGGCGTTCACGACGCCGGGTTGGACGACGGCGATCCGGTTGACCGGGTCGATCTCGACGATGCGGTTCATCGCCGTCAGCGACACGATGATCGCGCCGTCTGAAGCATTGGCCGCGCCGGCCAGCCCGGTCCGCGCACCCTGAGGCACGATCGGGATGCGGCGTGCCGCGGCGATCTTGACGATCGCGGCAACCTCCGCCGTCGTGCGTGGTCGTACGAGAACCAGCGGTGAGCCGACGTCGCACATGTCGGCCTCGTCGCGGACGAAGCTCGCGAGGAGATCCGGGTCAGTGATCACGGGCGTCACCGCGGCCAGCTCGTCGAGCAAATCGCCGTCGAGCGTGCGTTCGGCCGTCAGGGGTCGGGGCGAAACCATGCCCGCGAGCCTAGTCTGGCTTCGCGGTGCCCCGGTTCTCCAGCATCGGTGTCGAACGTCGCCAGGTCACACCGTCGCGAGCATCCTTACGGCGCCGCGCGATGCCGGCCAGTGCTTCCAGGACGACCCGGTTGCCCAGCAACGCGGTGATCTCGGCGTGGTCGTACGGCGGCGACACCTCGACGATGTCCATCCCGGCGACCGGCAGCTCGTGGCAGATTCGGGATACTGCGTCGAGTAGTTGTCGCGCCGTCATGCCACCCGGCTCGGGAGTGCCGGTGCCTGGCGCGTGGGCCGGGTCACAGACGTCGATGTCGACCGAAAGGAACACGGCGTCGCAACCATCAAGCGCGATCGTAAACGCCTCATCCAAGACCGCATCGAGTCCCCGCGAGACGATCTCGCTCATGTGGAACGAGTTCATGTGCTGGTCGGCCATCCAGTCCAGCGTCTCCGGCTCCGGCCAGTAGCCCCGCAGGCCGATCTGCAGGAAGCGGTCGCCCCGGACCGCCCCCGATTCGATGAGCCGCCGCATCGGGGTGCCGTGCCCGACCAGCGACCCGAACTGGGTGTCGGCGGTATCGGCGTGGGCGTCGAAGTGGATCACGCAGACCTTGCCCCAGCCGAGATGG